>CACZII010000133.1 GCA_902781185.1 Fibrobacter succinogenes | reverse complement strand
TAGCGATGCCGACCGCAACCCAACTTTTACCGACCCGGCCCTAGGCTGGTTCTTCACGGACAACTTCAACGACAGGCTGAACGAAAGCGATGCGGAATGGATTGTCTTTGCACACCGTTCCGTAAAAATCGACAGGGAATTCCTGAACAGCCTGGCCGAGAACATTTCTGCATTCCCGATGGTGGACGCGTTCGCACCGAGACTTAGGTACACCTTCGCGGAAAGCGACGGCAAAAAATCCGCAAAATTCATCGGTGGGTTCAAGTTCCACAAGTCCAAAGGCGTCGAGCCTATCGAAGAAGACGCGCCCCTTAGGTACGTGGCAAGCCCAAGGCCCGAAATCGCCGCCTTTTCTAGGCGGATCGTCCAGCGGACCGGGGCCTTCGATACAAGCCTGCCCGTGCCAGCACAGATTCTCGACTACGCCTTAAGGATGCTCCACGCCGGAGGACGGTGCTTTTCGGTGCCGTACCTGGTGGCCGAACTGCAGGGGTTGCCTATGGAGTTTTCCAGCGAGAACAGGGAGGTTCTCCCCCACATCGCCTACGCCCTTTCCAAGTCTCTGGGAATCAAGACCGCACGGTTCATTTTGGCGCACCCTGACCTAGTCGGCACCCTCTGGAAAAACCGCAAGAGCCTACAAGAAAAACGGGACAAGGCTACCCTCTTAAGTAAGCTTGTCCCGGATGTATTAAAAGAGCTGTACTAAGGCGAGCCTAAAACGCGCGACCTAGACCTTCTTGAAGATGAGCGACGTATTGATTCCGCCAAAGGCGAAATTGTTGCTCATCACGTATTCCACGTCCATCTCCCGACCGTCGCCGACGATGTAGTCTAGCGGGGCGCATTCGGGGTCCACGTTTTTCAGGTTCAGGTTCGGGCTGAACCAGCCGCGGTTCATCATGTGGATAGACGTCCAGGCCTCGATGCCACCACAGGCACCCAGGGTGTGACCGATGTAGCTCTTGAGGCTGCTGATAGGAGCGCTACGGCCCTTCAGGGCGTTGTAGGTGGCCCAGGTCTCGGCACGGTCGCCATGCTTGGTAGCGGTTCCGTGGCCGTTCACATAGCCGATGGCATCGGGGCTGAGTCCCGCGTCTTCAAGGGCCAGTTCCAGCGCCCGCTGCATGGTTTCTTGTTTAGGCTGGGTCAGGTGGTCACCGTCGGTATTGTTACCGAAGCCCACCAGTTCCGCATAAATCTTGGCACCGCGGGCGCGGGCGTGTTCGTATTCCTCAAGAATCAGCGTGCCGCTACCTTCGCCGATGACCAGACCGTCGCGGTCCTTGTCGTAGCTGGCGGGAGTGAGCTTAGGCGTGTCGTTCTTGACGGAGGTTGCAAAAAGCGTATCGAAGACGGCGGATTCCGTAGGATCCAGCTCGTCGGCGCCACCTGCCACCATGGCATCTTGCTTGCCGTACTTGATAGCCTCGTAGGCGTTACCGATGGCAAGACTACCGGAAGTACAGGCCGTGTTGGTGGTAATCATGCGGCCCGTAAGCCCGAAGGTCACGCCGATGTTCACGGCGCAGGTCTGGGGCATGGACTTGATATAGGTGGTGGCCGTAATCTTGGAACTATCGTTAGTGACGATCATGGAGAAGAAATCCACCAGGGGCATCACGGAGCCCATGGAGGAACCGTAGGCTACGCCGACCCGGCCAGAATGCAGAAAGTCCGGATCTTCCAGGAGTCCAGAGCTTTCCAGGGCCTTCTGGGCGCCCACCGTTGCAAGCAGGGCCACACGGCCCATACCGCGAACCTTACGGCGGGGCATGTCAGGGAACTGGTAGTTCACGGGAACGGCCAAGCGGGTGTTCATCTGAACGTACTTGTCCCACTCGTCCATGCGGACAACCTTGTTCTCTTTCTTCTTCAGGTTCTCAAAAATCTCGTCCATCTCGGAACCGAGGGCCGAAATGCAAGAACCTCCGGTAACAACAACCCTACGGGTCATGCGAGACCTCCGTTCACAGAAATCACCTGGCGTGTAATGTAGGCGGCCCCTTCCGAAAGCAGGAACACCGCCGTAGCGGCCACTTCAGAAGGCTTTCCCACGCGCTTCATGGGAACGGCCTGCAGAATAATGTCTAGAGGAGCATCCTTGATCATTTCGGTCTCGATAACCCCCGGAGCAATGCTGTTCACCGTGATGTTACGGCTGGCCAATTCAGTAGCCAGAGCCTTGGTCGCCCCGATAATGCCGGCCTTTGACGCGCTGTAGTTCACCTGGCCGCGGTTACCGATAACGCCGGAAACCGAAGAGATGGTGATGATGCGGCCAATGCGCTTACGGCACATGGGCATCACCAGAGGTTGCACCACATTGTAGAAACCGCCCAGGTTGGTGTTCACCACCTTGTCCCAGGAATCCCCGCTCATGCCCGCAAAGGTCATGTCGGCGCAGACGCCTGCATTGAGAACTACACCGTAATAGGTTCCGTTCTCTTCAATGTCCTTGGTCAGGACTTCCTTGCACTGTTCACGGTCGGTAATGTCGAACTGGAGTCCACGAATTTCTCCACCGGCAGCCTGAACCCTTTGTATAAGTTCATCGACCTTGGCCTTGCCCCTGTTGTAGTTGGCAACAACGGCATAACCTGCCTGGGCCACGGCCTCGGCAATGGCAGAACCGATTCCGCCACTAGCTCCGGTCACAAGAACCTGCTTCTTATCGCTCATGAACACTCCTAAGCATTTTCAAATTTAACGGCACATATATAGAAAATATCGGGCGGTCTTACTTCCCTTTTTGACCAACAAAGGGGGAAAAAAGGAAGTTGAAAAGGATTCCCAGGAACACGGAAAGCCCGAAAGTGGATACCGGTGCAAAGCTACTGAAGGAAAGACTCCCGAAAGAGAGGATGGTGGTCAGGGCCGAAAGGGCAATGGCCAGCACCGTCACGGCACTTCCACGGCCTTCCCTAAAGAACAGGGAATAGTCTAAGCCTATACCAAGTGTCAAAATAATTCCCACCGTGGCAAAGAAATTGAAGGGAATGCCCAAGAAGCCAAACAGGGCCACCACCAGCAGGGAGGAGAAAACGGGAATCCGCATGATAGAAACCGCACCGGAGAATCCGTAGATGAACAGCAGCACCGCAAACACCAGCACAAAGGCAAGCCCCACAAGCACAAGGGCCGTCAGGGAAAGCCTTGTCAGGTTCTCGTTAATCTGGTTGATCTTGTCCATAAAGTAGATACCGTCACCTGCCAAGCGAGAAAGGTCGGCCCCCTTGCGCACATGGAGAGGCATCACCGCGCTGTAGTAGGAATCCCCCACTTTACCAATCCAAAGGGAATTCAGAAGCTTCTCGAAGTTGGCGGGCAGCTTGCTTTCGGGATCAAGAACTTTCAAGCCTTGACCCATCGAGGCTCGGAAAGCCGAATCAGAGGGCAAGCCCAGTTCCTTGAACATCTCCGCAACTGTGGACGAATCCATGGCTGCCGAGAGGGCCTCGAAATTTTCCTGCTGGATTGAACGTGGCGGAATGAACCGGCTTATAGCAAGGTAGTTCTGCAGCACGCCGTCGGCACGTTCCCGCTCCAAGCGCTTACAGAAGGCATGTTCCCGCTCCAGCACCTCCTGAACGGAACTCCCTTTCACAAAAAAATAACTGCCCGAAGAGCCAAAATCCAAAAGTTCCATGGAAAGCTTTTCAGAGGCAAGCCTTTGGGCCGACACCGTATAAAGTGAACGAAGGTCCGTACCCCACTGTGCTCGGGAAATTCCAATAGCTGTAAACGCCGCAAAAATTAAAACAACCGCAAGCAGAGCCCACTTTTTTGCCCGGAGCACCGCAAAGAACTTTCCATAGCCATCCAGAACCTTGGAAATAGAAGCCATGGCCAATTCCGCCTTGGCCCGAGACTTCGTAGCAGGCAAAGCAGCAAACAAAAGCGTAATGGTCAAGAAGGAACTCACAAGCCCCGCCATGGAGAAAACCGCCATCTGGCGGAGCAGCGGGAACGGTGCAAAGGTCAACGCCAGGTAAGAAAGTTCCGTGGTCATGAACCCTAGGGCAAGGCCCTTCAGAATCAAGCCCCGGACTTCCCTGCCGTCCAGCCGTTCTTCACGAACCTTCCAGCCCGTAAAGAAGTGGATGGCGTAGTCGATACTCACACCGATAACGCTGGTACCGAACACGAAGGTAAAGATATGGATGGAGCCGAACAGGGTCCAGGTGGCCGAAAGGGCCGAGACGATGGCAATGCCGATGGAGAAAAGCGTCAAAAGCAAGGGAACCGTCGACCTGTAAGTCGAAAGAATCAGCAGCAACAGCAGCACAATGGACACGCCCGAAATGACGGCCACCTCCGTCTGAGCCTTGGAAGAGCTTTCGTAACTATGGAACGGCACTCCCGTAGAGGCAATCACCAAGCCGGAATCCAACCCTTTCAGTTCCGAAATCTTCTGTTCCATAGTCCAGAGGGCGCTACCGCTCTCTCCGAAGGTAGAGGCGCCTGGTGCAAGGCTTGCGGTCCACATGACGTAGGTTCTGAGGGAGTCCCGCAGCAAAAGGCGTTCGTCCCGAAGCTCCACGTTTCGGCTCATGAAGGAAAGGTTCCCGAGGACATCGTCAAAAGCCTGGGCCGAAAGCAGGAACGGGTCTTCGTCCAGGTTTTCAAGGCTTGCCATGGAGAACCCGCCGTAGATTTTTTCCAGGGCGTTCTGCTTCAGGAATGCCCCGCCGCCGTTACGGACCCGGACCATGAAGGATTCGCTCTGTAAGGCGTAGCGGTATTCCTTTGCAAAGGCGCGGGCCTGGTCCATGGAACTGTCCGACACCAGGTAGCCTATCTTTTCAAGTTGCGGGTGTTCCTGCATGGCCCGGTGGAAATCGTCCGCAGCGGCCTTGGCCTTCTCGAAGTCAGCGTGACCAATAAGCACCGTCATCTGGCCCATGGTCCTGCGGGAAAGCTCGGCAT
>CACZII010000132.1 GCA_902781185.1 Fibrobacter succinogenes | reverse complement strand
CCTCATGAGCGGACAGAAACTTTTGGAAGACTCCGTTACGGCACCTTACTTCAAGCCCCTGAACGAAATCGCCATGCAGATGACCGCTGGAAAAATCATCCCCGGATTCATCTTGGTTCTCGTGATAGTCGCTGCTACGCTGTTCACGCTTAAGTGGAAAGCAGGCGTTATCCAGAAGGCAGGACTCCTTGCCGCCGTAGCCGCCGTGGAACTATTCTTTATCGACGGAGCGTTCATCCAGAATGTGGACGCCAAGGAATACCTGCAGCCAGGCAATTCCATAGTGGCCGCCATCAAGGCCCCCTACAAGGCCGATAGCCTGAATACACCCCGAGTGCTGTCCCTTTCCAGGAGCAAGGCCCTGGGCTCCAACATATTCCCCCAATACCACCTGCGAAACGCCGACGGATTCCACGACAACGAGCTGGCAAGCTACAGGGCTTTCCGCGGTGGACAGCAGAATTCAAACTTTTTGCTGAACATCAACAATCCTGAAGCGGCTCACCCCTTCTTGGACCTGATGAACATCGGCTATATCATTTTCGATTCCCAGCGTGGCACCACCTACATGCCTATCCCCACCGCCATGGGCGAAGCCTATCTCTACGGCGAGGCCACCGTCATGAGCGACGAGGATGCCATCAAGACCTTGCAAACCAAGGCCGCCATCCGTAAGCCCAAGGCCCCAGAACCTGTGGCGACACCGGATTCTACAGTTGCTGACTCCACCATGACAAACGCCGACAGCACCGTTACGGACAGCACTGCAGCCCCCGCAGAAGTTGCTGCTGAACCTGCAACAGAACCTCAAGACGACCCCAACGTTTTCTACTACAGGGAAAAGGCCATTCTGTCCGAAAATCCGGAGCAATCCCTGGAAGGTGGCATCGTGGGTGGTTACGCCCGTCTAGTGGAAAGGCCCAAGATGGACACCCAGGTGTTCGAAGCCGAAAGCGACCGCCCCGCCATTATGGTAGTGGCCGGCAATTTCCATCCGTACTGGAAAGCAACTGTGAACGAAAAGGAAGCCAAGGTCTACAAGGCCTTCGGAAACCTGCGTGCCGTGGAAATTCCCAAGGGCAAGTCCACTATCCGCATGGAATACCGGAGCAAGCCCTTCCACGACTGCTTAAAGATTAGCGCACTGGCTATTGTACTGCTCGCCATCTTCGGCATAGCAGTACTTGCGAAATCACGGAAAAAATAGCGTTAGCAGTCGTTACCGTGAGCAACAAACGCCAGTTATTAAACTGGCGTGGTTGCGAGAGCATCGGCAAGCCGTAGAAGGCTCTAAGCATTTAGCCGATGCGGTCACTATTTCAATCCAGCAAGGATCAGGCGGGCAATGCCCTTGGCGAATTCCTTGCCATTGGATTCCGTAGATGCAGTCTTCTTAAGCGAAATGTTCAGGTCTTCCTTCATCTGCAAGACCAGACGTTCGATACAGAACTCGTTGTAATCCACCTTCATGCTGTAATCCGCAAAGTTGAATTCCTTCTTAGCGTCTTCATCGGCCTGGAACTCATCGTAAGCGGCAACACAATCGTTTTTATTCGTAGCGTAACGGATGGTGAAATTCAGGGGGCACTTGTTCTTCTTGTAGGAGACCGTCAACTTGCCGGAGGATTCCTTCAGGTTGTTGACGTCGATAGCCACCAGGTCATCGTACAGGGTGATGCGATTACACTCCGCAGCGCGGATATCCTTAAGAACATCATCCTCGTCTTTGACTTCCTGTTTGTCGGAAGGCTGGAACTTGAGGTAGAAATCAATCAAAGCCTTTTCTGTCTGAGCAATTGAGCCGTTTCCTTCAAACAGGTTTGCCTTGAAATCCTGGGCATAGCATTCACCGGAATAGTGAACCACCGTAGACAGGTCATGGCCCTTGCCAAACCGCAACCCGGTCTGGAACTTTTCGCCCTTCTTGGCAGGTTCGGGAGACCAGAACCCAACCGGGAACTTACCTCCGTCAAACTCAAACCGTACAGGTTCCGTAATGTCCTTTTCAAAGCGCAAGGCCTTATCCTTATCCAGATAGGCTTTGTACTTGAAAACGGAATCAGGATTTTCTGCTTTCCAGGCCCAGTTCTTACCAAGGCTTATTTCCTTACAGAGCGGGTAAGTGATGGTCAAGGAGGAATCCTTGGAACTGTAATCGTAACGAGCCTTGCTCAGAACAATGTCGAAGGAATCTTCCATGTTTATGCTGGAAGAAGAGCTGCTGTCATCGCCACAGGCCGCCAGGAGCAAACCACCGAGGGCCAAAGAAGCTAGAGAAACCTTTTTCACGAAACTATTCATATAACCTCTTGGTTCATTATAAATTTTTTCAAACGGGTTTTACAACCGTCCTTCAAAAAATCCTTCAAAATCAATATCCTTGACGCTTTCTACCACGTATTCCGGCTTTACATCCAGTCTTTCTACGTCTGAGCGCTTGGTTTCGCCGCATAGGGGAAGCACGAACCTGCAACCCGAACGTTTTGCAAGTTCAAAGTCCGTATAGAGGCGGTCCCCCACGAAAAGGATTTCTTCAGGAGCATAGCTCTTCAAGAGTCCCGAAAGCATGGCAGGATTAGGCTTGCCAAAGGAACGTTCCGGCTCTACGCCATAAGCCGTCTTGAGAAGGGCCATAAAGCTCCCGATATCGGGCACAGGGCCTCGAGCATCAGGGCAAACAAAATCCGTATGGGTCACCCAGAAGGGAATCCCCCGCTGGACACGGAAAGACAGTTCACAAAGTTCCCGGTAGTCAAAGCTATTGTGGTAGGCCACCAGGACAAGTTCCGTATCTTCTACGGAAGGCCGCAAATTAAGGGAAGGGTCCTGAGCGGCAAACCATTCGTAGACTTCGGGATTGGCAAAGAAGTAGACGTTTTTTAAGCCCTTCTCGTGAATGGCAGCCAGGGAAAGAGTCAACGCAGATATAATGCCGTCGTCACGAAGAGGGAGTCCCATCACATTCAGCCTGTTCTCGTAGAACACAGGGGACTTGCTGGTGTTGTTACTCAGGTAGTAAACCGGTACCCTAGAGGCAACCCGCTTCACGGTATCCACGGCACCGGGATAAGGACGACCGCTCAGGTAGAGGGTTCCATCCAAATCAAAGACCACCACTTTTACAGGCTTATGCGCTGTCATGAGTATTAAGGTAGAAAAAATTGCTACCTTAGAAGCCATGAAGACTCCCGATAGCCGTTTTTACTGCCCAGTTATCCAATGCGGAACAGTCACTCTAGACGAAAATGAAAGCGCCCACGCCGTAAGGGTATGCAGGGCCGCCCAGGGAGATAGTCTGGAACTTTGTGACGGGCAGGGCCATTTTGCGGTCGGGACTATCATGGAAGCCGACCCAAAGGCCTGCCAAGTGAAGATTTCAAACGTAGAAACGCCCCAACCAAGCAAGCCCTTGCTGAACCTGGCCATCGCCTGCCTCAAGGACGACGCCCTGGAAGAGGTAGTATTCCATGCAGCCCAGACCGAAATTGCAAGCATCACCTTCTTGCGCACCGACTACTCCCAAGAGCCCAAGAATTCAGACTTGCACAAACTGGTCCGGCGTTCCGAGCTCAAGAGCCTAGTAAGCCTAAAGCAGTCCAAGAAGCCCTGGCTCACCGAAATTTGTGGTCCCGTAGAATTCAAGGAATGGCTGAAAGGCTACCGCGGAGACCTAATCCTCTGCGACGTAGACGGAGAAAAGACCGCTCCCACGGAAATTACAGCTAAATTAACAAGTGGCTCTGCTGGTAAAGAGAAGTGCGACATAACGCCCATAACCCTGCTGGTTGGGCCCGAAGGCGGATTCTCGCCTGACGAGATCCGCATGACCCAGGAATTCACCGGCGGCAAAAGCTACGCCTTGAACTTGGGAAACACGAGGCTCCGGGCACGAACCGCCGCCATCGTGGCTCTTGGTAAACTTCTGTAAAGCACCCCGGCTACATCATCCGGAGACGCATTTCGAAAACAGCACGGTCCGTCTCGTCTAAAATGCGCATATAGGTAGCCCCACTGTGGTCCGCCCGGAATATACGCAGGGTCTGGCCTTCCTTAGATTCACCCAAATAATGAATCTCCAGCGTTGCCGGATTGCAAAGTTCCCAGTCGGGAGTTCCAAACACGTTCAGTGCCAGCTTCACATACTCGATGTTGTTCATGTGGTGGGACATGTCGATGTGCTGGGGCAGTACCTTCTGCTGGTAAACTTCCTGGTATTCTTCCGGCTTTACGTGAAAGCGGTCGAAGTCCGAAGCATCGAGGGTCTCTGGAAAACCTTCCGTCGGAAAATCCACCGACGAGAGCCGCAGAGGGCGGTGGTTTTCAAAACTGAGGCAGCACATTTCCTGCTTGGCCAAAATGATGGGCTCGCCCTCGGTCGTAGTGATGGCGGTATTTTCGTTGAGCCTAATCAGCTGGTTGTCTGCCGGAAATGATGTGGTCACCACCTTGTCCCGCCAGTACGGGCGTCTGAAAAACTTGAACTTGGCCTTGTAAACCACCCAGAAGCCGCCCTTCTCCTTCACCACAAAATTGTCCATCTTCATGGCACCGAAATTTTCGGTGATATTGTCCTGGACCATAAGCACCGTCTGGGCAAGGCCCATCTTTCCGGACACGTCGATGTAGGCCGACGTGATGGTCCGCTGTTTCTGGAATACCAGCGGGTTCTTTGACAAGGCGTAAATATCTATCATGGTGAGCAATATAATTTTTTAAATGGTTAGCGTTTCAGAAGGCGCATGATTCCCTGGCGGTTGTATTCCGGGTCGTCTTTTGTAAAGGGACTCTTGGTCTCCTGACGCAAAGCATAAGCGCCGCACTCACCGCAGTCCACTTCGGTGCCAGACTTGGAACTGACACCCCCAACAAACAGGCTGTCGGCCACCACGCTCAGGACTTCGCGCAGGTCCTGCACGTCCGTGTTTTTCGA
>CACZII010000131.1 GCA_902781185.1 Fibrobacter succinogenes | reverse complement strand
TAATCCATTCAATGGTAACGGAATCCCATGTGGAATCTGACTCCGGCGGGGCCTCCAAGGTTATCTTTATAAGGTGCTCGTCTCCATAGATAGTCGTTCCCATCTCCTGTTCAACAAACTTGATATCCTTTAACTCGTTATAGTCAGACGTACCGAAGGTATCAAAGTCGGCAGAGCAACCCACAAGGAGCAAGAAACAGACGAAAAACAGCTTTATGAATTTCATACTCCGCTCCCTATCAATAATTCAACCTGAAGGAATCCAGAATCAAACTGGAACCTTTGCCGCCCCGGAAAACCTTCGTCGGATCGTTAAGCCAGGTAGTCCCACCGGCAACAATGTGGGCGTATGCCGAAGAAGCAAAGACCACATGTATAAAGGCAACTTCCTTAGTGGCATCCGCCGCCTTTAGCCCTGGGCAAAGCAGGTAACCCGAACTGAGCAAGCCCTCATCACTACCATAAACCAACGGGACCGTAACACTGGCGTTGTTAACCGAGACAGCATCAGTCTTGACTCCTGCCGCAACAATACTAGAATCGGCACTCAAGAGGATTACATAAATCAAGCTCTTTTGGGGATAACTCGAACTGGAATTTCCGACATGGGTGTACGAATAATCAATAGAGAACGACATCGGTCGCCCCACAAAGGGACGTCCAAATTCCATATCCTTGGAAATGTCCGAATTACCTGTTGAAGGGGTTTTCCCCGAGTTATCCACATCGTAAACATCCAAGGCGCTCGTACCGTTATACACTCCTGTATAATAAAAACCACCTACTAATTTTTCACTTCCCTTAATACCCGTCAAAGCCTCCTTTCCTACCAAAATCACGCTAGTAAGAGTCATCTTTGAATCCGACACGTCCAGATTCTTTGAAGAACTGATGTTAATATCCGCCACCGTCGCACTTTTTTCAAGGGCATCACTCACCGTCGCCCAGAATTCGTCCCTGCGGGAATCAAATTCCATCCCCGGCAATTGGGTTCCCGCAACCACCGTATAGGTCTGTAGTTCCCCCGTATTATCCACGAACTGCATTTCTACCGGATGAACCAGGTTGGCCACCGTGTCCATAGGTAGCACCGTTATGCTTGCCAGGTCCGTCCCGTAAGGAACTTCCACATAGATTTTGTTCCCTGTTATAGTTATGGAGCTGTCTTCCGTGGCCACGCCAAATTTATTCAGGGCAACGCCCTTGGGCACAGTTACAGAAATTTTCCACTGGTCGGAAGAACCGTCTTCTGCCGTAACGGCAAATGCATATTCATAATTATACGCACCGACCGACTGGAATACCAAATTTTGTCGTAAAGGTATATCGGACGAGGCTCCATCCGAAAGCGTCAGACGATACATCTGCACAAACTCCAGCAAGGAGGCATCATCCAAGTCAATGGATATAGTCTTATATGTTGCATTCAGAACCGCCGAGGAGAACCTACTCCCCGCAACCCATATTTGGAATGTCACAATATCTTTCTCGGAAGAAAGCTCCACCGACGAAGAAGACTCCTGCCCTTCCTCGGAACTACTAGAAACAACACTACTAGAGGATTCGCCGTTTCCTTCTGAGCTAGAAGACTCTCCTGAATCAGACGATTCTCCAGTAGCAGATGATTTTCCAGAATCACTTGAACCCGACACATCTTCGGAACTAGAACTTTCCGCTTCAGAAGTTCCAGATGCGGCACTCTGGTCAGAACTCTGGGCCGATTCAGCCGATGTACTCGAAGATGCCGAAGAAGCCCCCCTAGAGGACGAACTAGTTTTTTCAACAGGCAGAACGATGGTCCAAATATCCACTACACGGTATTGGTCATCTAGAATTACAATGGGTATTTCAGCATTTTCTCCCGTCGCTATAGAAGTTCCCTTTTCTATAGGATGGTCCCAGTCGACTACATCGGGATCCGAAGCATCCTTGCTAGAAGCAATGTAGATGTAACGCCCTCCCGTAGCATTGAGGATGCCATCCACCGATTGGAAAACCAGGGAGTCCGCTTTCTTGTTCTCGGGCGAAACATATATTCTAGACGATTCTTGATTCAGGGAATCAACAGAAAAGCCCCCCAAGTCAAAATCTTCGGACTGGATTTCTATAGGCCCCGGCGAAACCGTCTTTTTCCCGTCTTCGGAGCAGGCTTGCAAGGAGAACGCAAGCAACCAGGCCATTAAGCAATATGCAAGTTTTAACAATTTCACATTCGCCTCCTAGAAGAAATAGACCAGGGAGAAATCCAGGGCCAAGAGGTTGATGGTGAAATTCACCATGTTAAAGACTAGTTTGCTATGCTTTTCGCCATTTTCTTCTACTTCCACGACGCTGGAACTGAGTCCCAGCAAGCCCACGGAAGTTTCAAAGGCAAAGCGGTTCAATACCATAATACAAAGGCCGGGATTGATACCCGCCTCGATAGACCAGGCCTTGTTGCGGGTCTTTTCTATCTCCTCGCCATCATCGGTCTGAGAAATACCGTAGGAATACTTGACCTTCACAGAAGTCTCGTTAAACAGGTACAGATTCTTCGAATCCAGCACCTTCATATAATTTTTTATGAAGGGCTGCGCAAAGAATCCGTTGCTCACATACTTTCGACGTTGCTTGATATCGGCGATATCTTCTAGTATGGAAAAATCTATATCAAACCAGGTACGGGAATACCCTAAATGGGTACCCACGGCAAGGGCATCCTTGATAAAATAACCGCCGAACAGTTCAACGGTAAACATATAACCCTCACCTTCGTAGACATCGCCAATGATGATGTTCAAGGCATCGTCTTCGGTATTCGCCTGGATAAGGGACAAAGTGGCGCCACCCTGAATATGCCCTGCAGAAATAGCCTCATCGGGATAAACGGGGTAAAGTGCGTCTAAAAGTCCCCCTGACGATTGTTCCGATTTAGAGACTTGTTTCACAGAATCTTTTGCAGGAGCCGTATTTTTTTGTACAAGGGAATCGGCCTCCGCACCAAATGCGAAAGCGGCACACACACAAAGCAAAAACACGGACAGAATAAGCCGTTTCATGCCTTAAAAAATAAAAAAATCCCGCAGTTGCGGGATTCCCTTTATCGGTATTTTAACCGTTTTATCGTGATTAATCGCAAAAAAAACTTACTTCGTCTTAAATCGCATGTAAAGCCCTTCTACATAGGGCAAAAACGCCCTAAAGAGCGAGAGTCCTTCAAGGCTATCAGAAAAATATTCCACATCAATGGTCCCAGGAGCAGCAACGTCGGCATTCTCCATATCTGCCGTCACTTGCACATAATTGCTGGGGTCGGCCACCACAATCACCAACATGGAATAATCTGCTCCAACGGGAGCCGCAAAACCCACCACGAAATCTAAGACAAGGCGACCATTCTTCACTGAAGCCTTGAAATCCTTTATAGCTTGAGCTACTAGAAAATTCGAGCCAGCCTGAATATAGTTGAAATAGTTTGACTTGGCGATTTCGTTCAATACAACCGACTTCAACGCCTCGCTTTCTTTTGCAGAGAGTTTACCATCACCATCCTTATCTACAGTGGCCACCGTTGCCGTGCTGTAAATTTCATCGTAAACCCAGTGGTTTTGAATTCCGGTCAAGCCACTTTCGTCGAAAAGAACCTTAACCTTCGCGTCTACGAAAACGTGGGGGTGCGCAAAGGCCACAGAGGCACACAATCCGCACAACAGCAGAAAAAGTTTAGAACGCAAGGACAAATCCCGCTACCAGGAGACCAACGCCAACAACGCCAAGACCGATAGCCACACCGGCCTTCGTATCGCCCTTCTTGTTCAAGTCGTGGTTGTCCTTCACCATCTTCTGGGTGTCGGGACTTTCAAAGGCGGACATTCCGTAAGCCTTCTTCTTGTCGGCGGCGTCGCTCCAGTCCTTCTCGGCCAGATACCACATGACTCCGCCCGCGATGATGGGAACGATGGAACTCCACAGAAGACCACGACCTATGCGACGCTTGCTACGCTCGTCGTTAAAGGCATTTTGTTCTTCAATGAAGGCTAGGTCATCCAGCACCGGTTCCATCTCCACGTTAATCAAGTTCGGCATAAACGCCTTGATTTCGGTGACAATGGTAGTATCGCGATAGCCCACCTTACGCAGGTAGATGCTTGCCTTTGCCTGGGGCCGGATTCCATCCAACACCACGTCCGTCATGTAATGGGGCATGATGTTTACCGTAGGCACCTCATTAATGAACACTTCCACCGCCTCAGGGTCCGTATTCAAGGTCAACCTGGTAGACGGACGCTCCACAGGTATCTCGATGCGGTTCAAACTGTCGGCATTAATGCGGACCACGGCAGAACCCCACCATTCAACGCCCTTCAGGACCTGCATTACAGAAATGGTGTACTTACCCGGGGCAATGTGCTTGATAGTATCCGGAGCCACCTGCTTGATGGGGATGCCGTTCACAAACAACGAGCAAGCCGCAGGCACAGAAGTCACAAACAGGTTTGCGCTTCCCGGCGGATAGAGCTCCATTTCCTCTTCGTCATCCTCATACTCTGGAACTACGTAATTCGAAAGGCCCAGGTCTATCATCTCGTCGTCTTCCATGTTATAGAGACGACGCAAATCCAAGCGGTAAATCTTGATAAAGGGGTTTGCGGAATCGGCGGCGATACTATCCTGGATTTCTTGCTGACGAATTTCCTCCTCGACACGAGCAATTTCTTCCAGCTTCATGCGTGTGTCTTCTTTCTGGAGGGCCGTCTCGAAGTCATCATCGGCGCCGTCATCCGCTTCTTGGGCCTGTTCCTGGGGCTGTTCCTGTTCGGCAGGAGTTGTGTCTGCCACTGCTACAGGAGCGGCCGGGGCAGGAGTCGATTCCTCGTCCTCTTCTTCCTCCTGGTGCTGGCCATTGCTCTCTTCCATAGCGGCAATGGTCTGTTCCTGGAGTTTTTCCAAATTCTTCTGCTCGTCGGCATTGGGGCGTTTTAGATAGACCGTATCACGCTCAATCTTCACAAAAACGGCCTCTTGCTCGACGGAATCACCCATGATCCAGTAACGGACCGGAACCTCGCGACCCACGGTGGGCTTGGGAGTGGTATCTACGGGAGCCTTGGCAGAATCCAGCTTTGCAAAGGGGTCAGCCTTCTTTTCGGCAGGTTGTGCACTAGCTTCAGATGCAGGGGCCGCTTCAGCAGCAGGAGCGGCGGTAGGTTCGGTAGCAGCAGGTTCTGTAGCAGGAACTGCGGCAGGTTCCGCCTGAACAGGGGCAGCCGTTTCAGCAACATT
>CACZII010000130.1 GCA_902781185.1 Fibrobacter succinogenes | reverse complement strand
CCTACGCTCAGGCGGTCAATCAAGAAGTTCGGCATGCCTGCCTTTTTCATTCTTTCCTGGGTCTCGAATACGTCGTATTCCACACGGATAATGCGGATGCACTTGGCCTCCGTATCCAAGAGGCACCAACTGGCACGGCAGTCACGGTCACGGGGCTGGCCCACGCTACCCACGTTCACCAAAAGCCGTTCTGTGTTCTCTATGGTGTATTCGTATTCGTCTAGAACCTTGGGAATAGCCATGGGGCGGCTGGCCACAATAACCGGGCTGTGGGTATGGCCGATAAAGCAGTAGGTTCCCGTAAAGTGGTCAAAGGCGTTCAGAGCATCTTCCAAGTCCGTAATGTAGAGCCAGTCTGCCGGAGACATGGGCGATGCATGCACAAAGGTGATATCGTTTTCTTCGAAAATGTACGGCAGGGACCTCATATAAGCAAGAGAATCCGCGCTCATATGTTCCTGAGTCCACTCAATGGCCTGTTTGGCATAGGGGTTAAAACCCACACTGGATTCATACTTGATGGCCACACTGTCATGGTTTCCTACCAGGCACACATCCATATTTTCCTTGGCCAACTGGATGCATTCATCGACATCGACACCGTAACCAACCAAGTCACCCAGGCAAATCCGACGCTCCACCTTGTTTTCTTTCATGGAATCCAAAACGGCATGAAAAGCGGTGGCGTTGGAATGAATATCAGAACAAATACCGTAAAGCATGGGAGTAATGTAGTAAAAATTCTATATTTGGCGCCGTATGGAAATCGTGGAAGCCAAGACGAAGGTAAGTATCGCCTATACGCTCAAGGAAATGAGCGGGCGTATCCTGGAGGAAATTCCCCCCAGCCATCCCTTCGTATATATCCACGGCTACGACAACATCATTCCCGGTCTGGAAAACGCCCTAGAAGGCCGCAAGCT
This sequence comes from Fibrobacter succinogenes, assembly GCA_902781185.1. GTDB lineage: Bacteria > Fibrobacterota > Fibrobacteria > Fibrobacterales > Fibrobacteraceae > Fibrobacter > Fibrobacter succinogenes_G. The sequence continues at coordinate 4,100 of CACZII010000130.1, read as the reverse complement.
GGGCGAATCGTTCAGCGTCGAAATCCCTTTCAACCAGGGTTACGGCCCCTACCGCGACGACCTGCTGCTCCAGGTTCCCAAGGAGGAACTTCAGGAAATCGGGGAACTCTGGCTGGGCATGGAGCTGGAGATGATGCAAGACAACGACATCCGCGAATTCCAGCTGCCCGACACCGCTGACGAATTCTTCGACGGACTGAACCTGGACGACGAAGACGACGCCGACGGCATCTACATCGTGAAAGAAATCTACAAGGATACCGTCCTGGTAGACGGGAACCACCCCTTCGCCGGCAAGGACCTGATTTTCGATGTGCAGGTGATAAACATCGAAGAACCCAGCTTTACCGAGCTGGAAACGGGATTCCCCGACAGGGACGAGAACTTCGACGAGGGTAGCGACTACCCCGACAGCTACGACGACCATTACGACGGGTTCGACGACCCGGACAACCGCAGCCGCCGCTGGCGGTAAGGCTCAACCCACAAAAACATATAAACATAAAGCCCCCGGTCCTAAGACCGAGGGCTCTATCAAGCTTTTGGCTTTTCGCGATTATGCTTCGTCAGAGAGTTCCGGAGCCTTCTTGATCACGTTGCGGCGGCCATAGCGGACCTTGGCGGGATCGAAGGTGGTTTCGGCGACTTCCACAGCAGGTTCGGCGGCAGCTGCAACAGGAGCGGCAGGGGCCACGGGGGCGCTGACAGGGGCGGCCGGGGTTTCAACCGGAATGCGCGGAGCCAGGGGGCGGCGGCCTTCGGCAGCGGCGGCAGGAGCGGCAGCTTCGGCAGGCTGGGCCACGGGGGCTTCAGAAGAAGCGGCCTGGGCTTCGGCGTTCATTTCACGACGATTGTTGCGGTCGGGACGACCGTCACGGCGGTCACGGCGGTTGCCGCGGCCATCGCGCTGTTCATTGCGGTCACGGTTCTGACCCTGCTGGGCCTGACCGTTCTTTTCACCGCGGTTGTCTTTATTCTGACGATCCTTGCGATCACCCTTGTTATTGTTGCGGTCACCACGCTGAGCCATTTCTTGGGCGCTGACAGAACGACGGGAACTGGGCCTCAGGTTCATGTCCGGGGTGAGCTTCTTAACGATAGGAGTGTGAAGGTTGTCAAGAATCTTGTTAACCTTAGTCAGGATAACGATACAAAGCACGACTGCAAGAGCAGAAAGTGCGAGTGCGATATAACTTTCCATCTAGGCACCTCATAAGTAAGGGTTAGCCGCAGCTGCAGGCTGGAAAAGACCTACAGAAGGGGTGATTGCGAGTGAATGTGTTAGGGGGCCATCTTAATAACGCCTCAGGGAGACTTGACGGCCAGGTTCGCTCTAAAATGCAGAGCAGGTTTTACCGAAAAATCGGTAAAAAGGGGCAATCACGGGTGCAAATTTAGAAAAAAATATGCCACAGAATGCAAAAAAAGGCAAAAAAAGGCCCAACAATTACAACATTTCTAAATTGTAGGCCATGAAGAAATCCGTGAAAATTATCCTGATTGTCATTGCCGCCCTTTTCGTCTTGGCTTTTGCCGCCCTGAAACTAGCCCCGGGATTCGTTAAGGACTACATCGTGGCCCACTCCGAAGAATATATCGGCCGAAAGGTCGCCATCGAGAACGTGAGCCTTAGCCCCCTGACCTGGACCGTGAACGTGGACAATTTCGCCCTCCTGGAGCGCGACGGCACCACACCCTTCGTATCTTTCGAGAAGTTTCGCATCAACCTGAACCCCACCAGGATTATCACGGGAACCGCCAGCGTAGGCGAAATCTACCTGAAGGGGCTCTACGTACATGTGGTACAGAGCGGGGACCGTTTCAACTTCAGCGACATCCTGGATTTTCTCTCCCAGTCCGACTCCACCGCTGCCGAACCTGCCGACAGTGCCGCCACCGATTCCACCGGCATGATCAACGCGGCCGAAATCGCCGACGGACTCCCCGTGAGCATTTCCGTCAAGAACATCGCTCTCGAGAACGGCAACATCATTTACGAAGACGCCAAGGTGGGTTCCAAGATCCACATCAAGGACTTTGGAGTGGCCATTCCCGCCGTGTACCTGAGCAACAAGCAGACCGACGTGGGCGTAAGCCTGAAGTTTGCCACCGGAGGTGATCTAAACGTGAAGGTGACCGTCAACGCGGCCACCAATGACTTTGACGTGAACGTGGGCCTCAAGGACTTCGCATTGGCAGCAGGCAAGCCCTACCTGAACGATTTCGTGAACATCAAGGACTTTGACGGCAAGGTTAGCGTGGACATGGACATCCAGGGCAACCTGAACAGCATCCTGTCTTCTAACGTCAAGGGCATTGTCAGCGTGGATAGCGTGGTCATCACCGAGGTGGGCGACAAGACCATCGGAGCAAACCATGTTGGTGTTGGAATTGCCGAGGCCAACCTGGACAAGTTCAAGTTCCGCATCGATTCCGTAGTGGTGAACGGCGCCTTTGCCCACCTGGACCTGTACAAGGGCGGAAAGACCAACATAGACGTACTGCTCTCCCCCAAGAGCAAGGCTGCCAAGGCAGACACCGTAGCCGCCGATTCCAACGCCGTGCCTCTGGATTCCCTGGTAACCGCCGCACCTGAAGGCAGCGAACAGGATACCGCCAAGGCCAAGGCCGAACCCGCCAAAAAGCTAGACGCCATCGTCGCAAAGCTCCTGGTGCAGAACACCTCTGTTACCGCCAACGACTACACTCTTTCCAAGCCCTTCAACTACAAGGTCTCCGCCATCACGGTAAGCGGCTCCAACATCAACTTTGACAAGCCCTGCAACGTGAACGTGACCGCCGCCTTCCCCGAAGGAGGCTCCGTCTCTGTCAAGTACAAGGGCGCCCTCAACGACATCGGCACCATGGACGCCTACGTAAGCGTCAAGAACCTGGCTCTAAAATACTTCAGCAACTACAGCCTGCACTTCACGGGCTACCCCATCACTGGCGGAACCATGGCCTTTGCCAGCGACAACAAGATGAAGGACTTCAATGTCGACAGCAAGAACACCATCGACATCTACAACATCGAAGTGGGCGACAAAGACGACAGCGTTGACCCAGAATACCCCGTGCCCATGAAGGTCGGCCTCTATGTGCTCAAGGACAAAGATGACAAGATCCAGTTCGACGTTCCCGTGAAGGGCAACGTGAAGGACCCGGAATTCTCGTACCTAAAAATCGTGTGGGACACCATCACGAAACTACTGGTAAAAGTGGCCCTCTCCCCCATCAAGATTGTGGGCAACGTAGCTAACACAGGAGCCTCTGCCGTAGGCCTGAACCTGGGCAGGGATGACGAAATCCTGATTGACGTCTCCAGCAACACCTTCACTAGCGAACAATTCGCCAAGGCCTCCAAGATGACCGAGGCACTGGCCAAGGACAAGAACCTGACCCTCACCTACACCCAGTACTACAACCCCGCCAAGATTTCGAAAGAGCACAAGGCCCACAAGCTCAAGACGGAATACTACAAGCAAAAAGAAGGCAAGGCTAGTCTCAACGAGATTGACGAAAAGGCCGCCCTCGCCATCAAGGACAGCGACGCAGGTTTCAAGGCCTATGCCAAGGAGCATGACGCCGAATTCGACAGCAAGGCCATGCAGCAGGATTTGGCAAACCTGGCCGAAAAACGTAACCAGGAACTGCTGAATGTACTCAAGCAGCAGAAAGGCGTCACCGCAAAGAACGTGAAGGTCCAGACCGCCAAGGGTCTGAACAGCTACCGCGGCAAGCCCATGTACAAAGTGACTGTGGACGTGAAATAGTTGCGAGGTGTGAGGTCGGGGCTAAAGCCCCTTTGGGGTCGCTCGCAAGCTCGCTTTGAGGTATGTGGTCGGCACTTCGTGCCTGAATTATTCTACATTTGGCCGCATCATGAGCGAAGAACTGTGTGCGAATTTTTCCAAGAAGGTGCAGGAGATTGCAAAGGCCCCCAAGTACAGGGGCGCGATTTTCCAGATTGAAGCCGACGAGAAGGGACTTGCCCTTGTAGACGTGAAGGAAGCGAGCCTGAAGGTCTACCTGATGATAGACCCGGAATGCGACAAGATTCTGGAGACTAGGTTCTTCACCTACGGCGGCCCCATCTTTAC
>CACZII010000129.1 GCA_902781185.1 Fibrobacter succinogenes | reverse complement strand
CACCAGAAGTGACACGCAGTGTCATCCTGAGCGAAGAGGCGTAGCCTCGTAGTCGAAGGATCTGCTTACTTAATCTATATTGTCATCCCCGCCTCCGAGCGGGGATCTTTTTTTTTTACGCGATGTTAAGGCTTTGCTCTCTAATACACTCAATCTCGTTCTTGAGCTCGATGGCCAGGGCGGCAATTTCGGCGCTCTGGCACTTGGTCCCAAGCGTGTTGGCCTCGCGGCCCATCTCCTGCAAGATGAATCCCAGGTTCTTGCCTTGGGCGCCACCCTTCTTGAGGGCGTCCAGGAACAGCTTGTTGTGACTGTGGAACCGCGTAATCTCTTCGTGGATGTCCAGCTTGTCGGCCATGATGCAGGCTTCTTGCAGCAGGCGCACGTCGTCGATTTCGCTGTCCTTCATCAAGGCGTCCACACGTTCTTTGAACTTAACTTTCCAGCTTTCGATGCGCTGGGGGTCCAGCACCTCGACTTTGGCCAGCACGTCTTCCAGGTGGGCGACCCGTTTTGTGAGGTCGGCGGCCAGGTTGGCCCCTTCTTTTTCCCGCATGGCAATGACGCCGTCTAGGGCCTTGTCCAGTTCGGTCTTCAGGTGTTTTTCCCAGGCTTCGTTGTCGGCACCGGCGTCGGTGAACTGAAGCACTTCCGGAATGGCCAGAATGTGTTCCAGCTTGATTTCGCCATTAATGCCATACTTAGCCTGCATGGCCTTGGTGATTTCAACGAACTTGCTTACGGCAGTCTCGTTGTAGCACACGGGAATGTTCCCTACGTTGCCAGCCCCGAGGGTAATGGAAAGGTTTACCGACCCGCGGGCAAGCTTGTCCTTGATTTGGGCCTTGAAGTCGTTTTCCAGGTAGGCGAAGTTCTTGGGAATCTTGCTTGAAATTTCAAGAAAACGGCTGTTCACGCTGCGGACTTCGATAACGCAGGCGGTTCCGTTCAGGGTGGATTCGCTCTTGCCGAACCCGGTCATAGAAATGATGGACATATCGGACTAAATTTTAGAAATTGTCGCGATAACGTGTTCACAACCGAAGTTCTTGAGGCCCAATGCGGTCAGCACTTTACTCAGTGTGTGCTCACTCTGGAAGCTGATGTTCTCAATGCGGAACCCTTCCTTCTTACAGAGGGTATAGAAATCCTTTACCGTCAGGAGACGGATATTGGGCGTGTCGTACCACTCGTAGGGCAGTTCCTTGGACTTGGGCATGCGACCGTGGAGCATCAGGCTTCCGCGGGTGGTCCAGTGTCCAAAGTTGGGGAAGGTGACGATGGCCTTCTTGGCTACGCGCAACAGTTCGTTCAGCAAGGCCACCGGGTCGCGGATCTCTTGAATGGTGCGGTTGATGATGGCGTAGTCGAAGCTGCTGTCTTTCAGGTCAGAGATTCCCTTGTCGTCCAGGTCGCGCTGGATCACCTGCACGTCGTTTTCCAGGCAGTCCAAAATTCCAGTGATGTTCTTCTCGATGCCAAATCCCGTGGCTTTCTTCTTCTGGAAAAGGTAGCTCAGCAGGTCGCCGCTTCCGCAGCCCAGGTCCAGCACGTGGCTTCCTTCTTTCACCAACTTGCCGAGACGCTCGAAGTCGCTTTCTTCGTGGAACACGGGTACGGCTTGTGTACCCTGCTGGGGAATAATCTTTGAATCCAGGAATCGGCCTACGGCCTTGCCCAGCTCGCCGACCTCGATAAGGAATCCGTCGTGGCCGAACTGGGTGTCCAATTCCAGGCTGGTAACACTCTTGCCCACGTTTAGTAGGGCGCTAGTAATGCGGCGGCTCTCGTGGGGCGGGAACAGCCAGTCGGTAGAAAGGTTCACGTTCAGCACTTCGGCCTTGATGTCCTTGAAGGCGTTCTCGATGCTGCCGTATTCCGTTTCCAAATCAAAGGCGTCGGTGGCGTGGGCAATGTGCAAGTAGCTGTTGGCGTCAAAGCGGTCCACGAACTTTTTGCCCTGGTAGCGCAAGTAGCTCTCGATAGGCAGGTTCAGGTCGAAGGGCGTGCTGTAGGTAACAGCGTGGCTCTTGTTCTCCTGGGCCTGGGCACGCTTGAACTTCTGTTCCATGCCGATGGCGCTGAGGTAGGTGATGTGAGCCAGCTTGCGGGCGTTGGCAAGTCCAATATCGGGCTTGTTCGCCTTGTCGTAGTAGTCTCCGCCGTTGAAATCCGGGTCCTGGGTAATCACGTCACGGGCCACCACTTCGAAACCCAGCGCCTGGCTGGAGAATCTAGGCGAACTGGCGATAATTACCACCCGCTTCACCTGTTCGGGGTAGTAGATGGCCCACTTCATGGCCTGGAAACCGCCCATGGAGCCGCCCAGAACGCAATAGAATTCCTTGATGTGGAGCCCGTCGGCCAGTTCCTTCTGGGCGTGGACCATGTCGCCGATGGTGATGATGGGGAAGGTGCTCCCGTAGGGCTTGCCCGTGCGGGGATTGATTGTCGCGGGGCCGGTAGTTCCCTTGCACCCGCCCAAAATATTGCTGCAGACCACAAAAAAGCGGTCCGTGTCTATGGCCTTGCCCGGTCCGATAAGTTCGTCCCACCAGCCGGGTTTACGGTCGGTTTCGGTGTACCAGCCGGCGGCATGGGCGTCGGCGGTCAGGGGCGAGCAGACCCAAACCGCGTTGTCGGCGGCGGCATTCAGCTTGCCGTAAGTCTCGTAACGGATAGTGAGCGCAGGCAGCGTCTTTCCGTTTTCCAGCACAAACCCCGTTTCGCCATAGTCCTTGACGAAATCCTGGGGGACCACCGGTCCGATACTGGATTTATGCGTATATTCACTCATATGCATAAATATAGCAAAACGGTGGGAAATCGGCAATAGGGACCGCTACTTAAACTCTTTCGCCCACTTGGGGACCACTTCGGTGGCCTTGCCCTGGATAAACACGTCGGTGTAGGGGTCGTGATCGGGAATCTCCAGGTTCAGGCAGGTGACCTTGGCCCCGAAACTCTTGGCAAAACTCTTGAAGCCTGCGGCGGGGTACACCACGCTGCTGGTACCGATGTAGACGAACTCGTTGCATTCCCGTAGGGCATCCTGGATCTGGTCCATGTACAGCGGGACTTCGCCAAAGAACACGATGTCGGGGCGGGTCTTGGCGCCGCAAATAGGGCACTTGGTCTCCAGGGTCTCTTCGCCGGTAAAGGGGAATTCGTGGTCTTCGTCCCGCACGCAACGGAGTTTCATCAGGTCTCCGTGCATGTGGAGTACCCGCTTGCTTCCCGCACGCTCGTGCAGGTCATCTACGTTTTGGGTCACCAGCAAGAACTCGTCGCCCAACCGTTCTTCCAGTTCGGCCAGGGCGATGTGGGCGGCGTTAGGCTTGTGTTCCGGCAGGCCCTTCCGCAGAAAATTGTAGAAGTCCTTGACCCTCTTGGGGTCACGCCTAAGGGCGTCGGGGGTGCACACGTCCTCAATGTTTTCGTGTTCCCACATGCCGTCGTTTCCGCGGAAGGTGCGGAGCCCCGACTCGGCGCTGATGCCAGCTCCCGTCAATACTACAAGTCGTTTTTTCATAATGATTCCACCTCCTAAAAGATAAATTCTAGATGGCGTCCCCGTTGCCGAGGATCATAGCCACTAAGCAGCAAAGCCGCAAGTGGCTATTGTGGTCAGGCCCGCCATGACGTGCAAAAGCCCAGCTTGCCATGACGCATAATGATTATTCTTGCAAATAGGCCAAACGTCGTCATTCCGGGCATAGACCCGGAATCATTGGACCCAAAGTCGTCATTCCGGGCATAGACCCGGAATCTAGTCATTGGACTCTTTACGAACATATTCCTGCAAAGAATAGTGTTTCAGCCACAATGCCGTGCTCAAAATCGGGAACGTACAGGCTCTCGTTTTCGCCATGGGCGGCACATTCCGGGTCCTCTAGGCCCGTCAGCAGAATCGGTATGTCCCCGAAGGTCTTGCGGAACAGCTCCGCGCCGGGAATACTTGCCCCGCAGCCTATAAACTTGGTCTCGCTCTTGTAGGCTTTTGTCATGGCGCTTGCCATCTCCTTGAAGAAGGGGTGGCTGGTGTCGGTCACGAAGGGGTTTGCGCCGTCTTCTTCCCGGATTGTGCATTCCAGGCCGTCGGGAACGTTACTTTGTATAAATCCTACCAGCAGGCGTGTGCAGCGGTCTGCATCCATGCCGGGGGCGAGCCGTATGCCTATGCGGGCATAGGCGGTGTCCTGCAGTACGTTTCCGGCGTTGGTGCGGCTCCCTACCTGCATGGCGGTCACCACGATGGAGGGCCGACGCCATAGGGATAGGAGAATTTCCTCTTCGCTGACCTTCAGCTTGACCGAGTCCAGCACGCCACCGTCGTTGCGGAAAATCTTTTCGGTCATGCCTAGGCTCTTGTAAGATTCCTGTTCCTCCGGGGTAGGGGGGACAAGTCCGTCGCAAAAACCGGGAATGGTAATGCTCCCGTCGGCTTTGGTCATGGCGGCGATAATCTTGCAGAGTTCCTGCCCTGGGTCAGGAATGGGGCCCGACCAGCTTCCGGAATGGAGGGGCGCCTTGGTGGCGCGGAGTTCCACGTTGATGGCGCTCATGCCCCTGAGGGTGGTGGTGATGGAGGGGGTTCCCTTGGCGAAGTTCCCCAGGTCCGCCACGATGACGGCGTCGCACTTGAGTAGTTCCGCATTTTCCCGAAGGATTTGGGCAAAGCCTTCGCTGCCCGATTCTTCTTCGCCCTCGATGATGAACTTCAGGTTGGGACCCTTGTCGCCTAGCAGTTTGCGGACTTGTTCCGCTGCCGCCAGGTGGGTGACGATTCCTGCTTTGTCGTCGGCGGTTCCACGGCCGTAGAGTCTGTCCCCCTTCAGCACGGGCTCGAAGGGCTTGGAATTCCAGAGGGACTCCCGCATGGGGGGCTGCACGTCGTGGTGGGCGTAAAGCAGCACCGTGGGTTTGTCAGGGCTAGTCAGGCTCTCGCCATAGACGGTGTGCCTTCCGCTCTTGGGTGTCAGGAACTGGATGTTGGTATAGCCGGCCTTCTCAAAAAGGGCCTTCACCGCCTCTGCGGACTGGATCACGAACTTCTGGTCAAAATTGTCGAAACTGATGGAGGGGATGCGCACCAGGTCCATC
>CACZII010000128.1 GCA_902781185.1 Fibrobacter succinogenes | reverse complement strand
CACGCCAAGGCAGATGAACTTGTGAGGGTGCTCGAAAGCATGAAGTCCAATCGTGGCCGTATTACGGTGGTGGAACGTACCAACTCTATCATTGTTTACGATACGGATTCTCGCATTGAGCAGATGGACAACGCTCTTAGCGAATTGGATGTGGAAACCCTCCAGATCATGATTACCGCAAAGCTTGTGGTGGTGAACAGCGAACTTGCTCGCGAACTTGGCGTGGACTGGACCGCTACTATGGGCAGCACCGCCCTTACCCCCGGTACTGCAGGCACTCCTAATGGAAGCGGCGCTGGCGATACACGTACAAGTGCAGCTATCCGTTCTTTCCCCAACGGTGCGTCTCCTGCTGTGAGCGGTGCCTCTACGGCTATCACGACCAGCGTGTTGGATAACCATCTGCAGCTCGCCATTTCTAACCTGATGGGTGATGCTTCTACCGAAGTGCTGGCAAGCCCACAGGTTTCTACGCTGGACAACACCGAAGCTCAGGTGTTTATGGGTGACAAGGTCTCTATCCGCGTGATTGACGACAGTGGTGAGTCTTCTACCCAGCTGGTGGAAACAGGTATCAAGCTGACGGTGACGCCCCATGTTTCTGGCGACAACCGCATCTTGTTGGACCTGCATCCCGAAAACAATTCCTATGACTATGACTCCAAGGGCGAAATCGTCATCAGTACCCAGGAAGCCAAGACGAAGGTCGTGGTTGCTGATGGTGAAACCGTGGTTATCGGTGGTCTGACACGTAACGAGACTCAGGAATCCGAAAGTGGTATCCCGTTCTTGAAGGATATTCCGCTGTTTGGAAACCTGTTCAAGTTCTCTCGTAAGTCTGTGGTCAAGAAAGACCTTGTAATCTTCGTGACTCCGCGTATTATCCGCAACTATATTGGCGATGTGGATATCTCCGAAGTCTCTGCTGAAAAGGGCAGCGCTCCTTCTGCTCCAGAAGCGAAGAAGGTAGAACAGAAGCCTACAGCACAGGCCAAGCCCGCTGCGGCTCCTGCTAAGCAGCAGGCTCCCGCCGCTGCACCTGCAAAGCAAGAAGAAAAGCCCGCTGCTTCTAAGGCTCCCGCTGCTCCCGCTCCTGCAGCAAAAAGCGATAGCGACTGGGAATAATAGATTTACTTGAAACTGTAAAACGAAAGGCCAGGGCGTTCGCCCCGGCCTTTAATTTTGTCTGTCGGTCTGTCCGATGTTGGACCTTTGCCGACTACTTGAACAGGTCGATATCGTCGTCGTCCTTGACGGTCACGTCGGCGGCACTAGAAGAATCCTCTTCGGCCTCGTCGCCAAACGGATCGGGCGGAGTAATGCGGCTCGTACGCTTGACCTTCTTGGCGGTGAACTTGCTTCCCATGGCCTTGTAGCTCTTGACGTCAGCAACTTCGGTCAGGTCCAGCTCTTCTTTCTGGACTTCGCGGCCAACCTGGTATTCCATCAGCTGGCGTGCGTCGTCTGTAGCGAAGAACTCGATCATCTGGGTGTCCTTATGGTCGGTTACCAGGCTGAATTCCGTCGTCATGGGACAGCCTTCCAGATTGAAACGCTTCACCATGTAGTTGAAGTTTCCGCCTTCGAAGTAGAGGACCGTAAAGACTTGTGTCGGGTCGAACTTGTGGATATACTTGACGCCTGTACCCACGAGAATCGGGTCTGCCATGTCGTGGACGCGGGCCGTACCATTTTCCTTCACGATAAGGATTTTGTCCTTCTCGCCAAATTCACCGATGCGGTTACCCCTTCTCTGGGAACTGATGAGTCCAGAGGGAGCGTCAAAATACAAGACGCGGGCCCCGAGGGTGCTTACGCCCTTGCGGACACGACGGACCGTCTTGACGGGGTACTTGGTAACGATATTGCCCATGGCGCCGCGGCCCTTCACTTCGATGGAGCTAAAATCCACTTCAAAGTTGAGCTTGGTACGGGGCCGCGGTTTGAGAGTGACTTCTACTACTTCTGCTTCGCCGTTCAGGTTGCTGGACATGTAAAGCAGGCGGCTACCGGGCTTGTTCTTGCCCATATAGTAGTCCTTGTCGCGGGTCACGCCGCCCACATTAAAGCGCTTGATGTAGGCGGTGCCGTCCTTGCCGTCCTGGTGGATGACGTTGTAGATGTGGCGTTCGTCGTCCTTATTGAACTTTTCCACAAGCACGATGTTCTTGCCTACGAAGTCCTTGTCGGAGACCTTTACGACCTTGAAGCTGCCGTCGGCCTTGAACACGATGAGGTCGTCGTACTCGGAGACGTCGAAGAGGTATTCTTCCTTCTTCATGCCCGTGCCCAGGAAGCCTTCCTTGCGGTTTACGTAGAGTTTCTGGTTTGCGAGAGCCACATGCACGGCGCTCACCTGGCCGAATTCCGCGATTTCCGTCTTGCGGTCGCGACCTTCGCCGTACTTCTTGAGGATGTTCTTGAAGTAGTTCACGGCGTAGTCGGTGAGGTGTTCCTTGTTGTAGTTCACCTCTTCGATCTTCTTGTCCAGTTCTTCTAGGAATTCGTCGGCCTTTTTGCGGTCAAAACGGCTGATGCGGCGCACCGGGATTTCGGCGAGCTTGAGGATTTCTTCGCGGGTCACTTCGCGGCGGAGCTTCCTAACGTAGGGCTTCAAGCCTTCGTCAATCAGCTGGACCATCTCGTCGTGGGTTTTGGCCTTCTTGATGACCTCGTAGACTTCCTTCTCAATGAAGATCTTTTCGAGGCTCGTCATGTGCCACTGGTCCTGCAGGTGCTTGAGCTCGTTGTCCAGCTCCCAGTCCAGCAGGTGTACCGTGTGGTCGGTGCTGAGCTTCAAAAGTTCGGTGGTGTTGCTGAAGCGAGGCTTCTTGTCGATAATCACGCAGCTGTTCGCTGCCAAAGTCGTCTGGCAGTCGGTAAAGGCGTAGAGCGCGTCTATAACGACCTGCGGATCGGAACCTGCCTGCAGATGGATCTGGATTTCCACATTTTCGGTGGTGTGGTCCACAATCTGCTTGATCTTGATTTTGCCCTTGTCGTTGGCTGCCACGATGGAGTCGATAAGGCTGTCCGTGGTGGTGCCGAAGGGAATTTCGCGGATGACCAGCGTTTTGTTGTCCAGCTTCTCGATTTTCGCACGGACCTTGAGGCGTCCGCCCCGTTCGCCGTCATTATATTCGCTCACGTCGATGATGCCGCCCGTGTAGAAGTCCGGGTACAGCGTGAACTTGCGGCCACGCAGGTAGTCGATGCTCGCCTGGCACAGTTCCTTGAAATTGTGGGGGAGAATGGTGGTGGAAAGGCCTACCGCGATGCCGTCCACGCCCTGGGCCAACAGGATCGGGAACTTGGCGGGGAGTGTCACCGGTTCCTTGGAACGTCCGTCGTAGTTCGGAATCCAGTCGGTGGTCTCGGGGTTGAACATCACGTCCAGCGCAAATTCGCTGAGTTTGCCTTCGATGTAACGCGGGGCTGCAGCTTCGTCGCCCGTAAGCGGGTTACCCCAGTTACCCTGCGGTTCGATAAGCAGGTTTTTCTGGCCCATATTCACCAGGGCCGTGTAGATGGAGGAGTCGCCATGGGGGTGGTAGTGCATGGTGTCGCCCACGATGCCCGCCACCTTGTGGAAACTGCCGTCGTGCATCTCGTACATGGTATGCAGAATGCGGCGTTGCACCGGCTTGAGGCCGTCCTCAAAATAGGGCACGGCGCGGTCGAGAATCGTATAGCTTGCGTAGTCCAGGAACCAGCCGTTGTACAGCTTTTCCAGGTGGTTTACGTTGGAAAGTCCTAAAGTTTTCTGTTCTTCGTCCATGATCTAGCCTTGTCGCGCCTATTAAAGTTCTTCCACAGCTTCGGTGCGGAGGTTTTCTACGATGTAGTCCTGGCGGGATTGTGTGTTCTTGCCCATGTAGTATTCCAGCAACTTGCCGAGAGAGGCGTCGTTCGGCATGGTGACGGTCTCCAGGTGCATGTTTTCGCCGATGAGCAGCTTGAAGTCCTCGGAATCCATTTCGCCCAAGCCTTTGAATCGGGTGATTTCTAGGTCCTTCTTGTTGATTTCCTTCGCGGCCTTGTCCCGTTCCTCTTCGTCGTAGCAGTAGAAGGTCTTCTTCTTGTCCTTGCGGTTGCGGACGCGGAAAAGCGGTGCCTGCAGAATGTAGAGGTGCTTCTCTTGCACGAGTTCCGGGAAGAACTGCAAAAAGAACGTCATCACCAGCAGACGGATATGCATACCGTCCACGTCAGCATCGGTGGCGATAATCACCTTGTCGTAGCGCAGGTCCTCGAGGCCGTTTTCGATGTTGAGGGCGGCCTGGAGCAGGTTCCATTCCTCGTTCTCGTACACGATCTTCTTGGAAAGGCCGTAGCTGTTCTTCGGCTTACCGCGCAGGCTGAATACCGCCTGGGTTTTGGGGTTGCGTGCAGTGGTGATGGTACCGGAGGCGGAATTACCCTCGGTAATGAAAATCATCGTCTCGCTCTTGAGCGGGTTCTTGGCGTCGGTGAGGTGCACGCTGCAGTCACGCAGCTTCTTGTTGTTGAGGTTCGCCTTCTTGGCGCGCTCGTTGGCGAGCTTCTTGACGCCGGCCAGTTCCTTGCGGAGCTTTTCGTTTTGGTTGATGCGCTCCAGGAGCTTCTTGGCCGTATCTTCGTTCTTGTGGAGGTAGTTATCGAGCTCGCGGGCCACAAAGTCCACGATCCAGGTACGGAGTGCGGGGCCGTTGGGGGCCGTGGTGGTAGAACCCAGCTTGGTCTTGGTCTGGGATTCGAAAACCGGTTCCTGAATGCGCACGGAAACGGCACCCACGATGCAGTTGCGTACGTCGGAAGCGTCGTATTCCTTCTTGAAGTGGTCGCGCACGCCCTTGACGAGGCCCTCGCGGAATGCCGCCTGGTGGGTACCGCCCTGGGTGGTGTGCTGGCCGTTCACAAAGCTGAAGTAGTGCTCGCCTTCCTGGTTCGAGTGCGTGATGGCAAACTCGATGTCCTTGCCCTTGCAGTGGATGACCGGGTAGCGGATGGTATCGTCGGTACGGCTGTGGAGCAGGTCCAAGAGTCCGTTCGTTCGGGCTGTTGTAATCCTTGCCGTTCATCACGAGCGTAAGCCCGTTGTTCAGGTAGGCGTAGTTCCAGATCTTCTCTTCCATGTAGGCGGGGAGGAAGCGGAAGTTCTTGAACAGGTCGTTATCGGGCTCGAAGTAGATTTCGGTACCGTTTTTCTCGGTGGTGGAGGTAATCTTGAAATCCTTCACCAGAATGCCCTTGCTGAACTCGGCGCGCTTGACCTTGCCGTCGCGGAAACTTTGTACGATAAACTTTGTAGAGAGCGCGTTCACCGCCTTGGTACCCACGCCGTTCATGCCCACCGACTTCTGGAAGGCTTCGGAATCGTACTTGCCACCCGTATTCATCTTCGACACGCAGTCGATGACCTTCTCCAGCGGGATGCCGCGGCCGTAGTCGCGCACGCGGCAGCTGTGGTCTTCCATGTCGATTTCAATCTTTTTGCCCGCGCCCATGGCGAACTCGTCGATGGAGTTGTCGATAACTTCCTTCGCGAGCACATAGATGCCGTCGTCGGGGCTCTGTCCGTCACCCAGCTTGCCGATGTACATACCGGGGCGGAGCCTAATGTGTTCGTACCAATCTAGAGTCTTGATGCTGTCCTTGTCGTACTTTACAGCCATTTTTTAC
>CACZII010000127.1 GCA_902781185.1 Fibrobacter succinogenes | reverse complement strand
TGACATCATCGATGTCCGCATGGCGGATATTCTGGACATTCTCATCATGTCCATTATCCTCTACTATGTGTTCCAGCTTTTCCGCGGGACCCGTGCCGTGCAGATGCTTATCGGCGGTATGTTCCTGGTAGTGGCCTGGTTCCTTGCCCAATGGTGGGAACTCCACACCCTGCTCTGGCTTTTGACCAATCTGGCCACCTTGGGAATTATCGCCATCGTGATTCTTTTCCAGCCCGAAATCCGTAGCGCCCTGACCCGAATAGGCCAGACCGTAAGCCGAGCCAGTTGGCAATCCATCTTTTTCCATCCCAGTGGCCTTGACGAGGTGACTAAGTCTATCACCACCGCTGTGCAGGACCTGGCCAAGAACCATTTCGGTGCGCTGATTGTACTTGAAAAGCGTGTAGGTCTTAGAAACTACGAAGAAACCGGTGAGATCCTGAACGCCCGAATCAGTTCCCGTCTGCTCCGTTCCCTATTCTTCCCCAATTCTGCCCTCCACGACGGTGCCGTGTTGCTGAACAGCAAGTGCATCGTTGCCGCAGGTTGTATTCTGCCCATGCCTACCGCAAATGCCGGCGGCGACACCGGTTACGGTATGCGTCACCGCGCTGCTCACGCCCTCGCCGCCGAATGCGACGCCCTGGTCATCGTGGTCTCCGAAGAGACCGGCTACATCTCTATCGCCTATCGTTCCAGCCTGCGCCGCAACCTGAGCATCAAGGAAGTGGAGTTTGAGATCAAGCGGCACTGGGGCGAACTGTTCAAGGATGAACGCACAGAAGAGAAAGAAACGAAAGTGAATAATGAGTAGGGTTTGGTGCTAGAATGAGCGAGAATAAAAACGAAGAGATTGAAAAAAAGAACAAGCGCAAGAGAAAGAACATTGTCATCCTAGTTTTGATGTTCCTCTTGCTTTTATGTCTGTTTATTGTACAGTGCCATCTGGACCGCATCAAGCAAGAAGCCCTGCGCCGTCAGCAGGAAACTGAACTGGAAGCACGTCAGCGCTACATTTTGGATAGCCTGCGTCGTGCTGAACAGATGAGGGCCGATAGTCTTGCCGCTCTGGAACAGGCACGCATCGCCGATAGCCTAAGAATTGCCGACAGCTTGCGCATAGCGGATTCCCTGGCAACCCTGAACCCCAAGCTGAACCAGGACAGCCTGCGCCACGTGCGTGACAGTATCCGCCATGTCCGGGATAGTCTGGCCGCCTTAGAAAAGGCCCGCAACGACAGCCTAAAGCGTATTGCCGATAGCCTTGCCGCCCTTGACAAGGCTAGGGCCGACTCCCTGGAGAAAAAGCGCATCCAAGACAGCATCCGTGCCGCCGACCAGATTCCGCCCAACGCCGAAATCACGCCGCCCGCCGGTCGCTACTACGACCCCATCAAGCTAAAGGTCAAGTGCGACGAGATCAAGTGCAAGACCTTCCTCTCCATCGGTGACACCCTGCACCCCCAAGAAGCGGGCAAGGCCATCGAATACAACAAGACCGGATCCGTTTTCTTCTTGGCAGAAGATTCTGTGGGCAACAGGAGCGCCTGGGAAGAGGCCAAGTACGACATGGCTAGCGACAATATCTGCGGCAAGAACGCCTACCCTGTGCCCGTGGGCGGAAAGACGGTATGCGTAGACGCTTACGAATACCCCAATGTTCCCGACGAAAATCCCCGAGACATGGTAAGCCAGGAACAGGCCGCAAGTCTCTGCGAACAGGCTGGCAAGCATCTGTGCACGCTCGATGAATGGCAGGCAGCCTGCCGCGGCAAGGACAATACCAAATACACCTACGGAAGCTCCTACAAGCAAAACAAGTGCAACACCAACACCAAAGCTGCCAAGCGCAGTGGACGTAAGGAACAGTGCCGCAGCTGGTGGGGCATGTACGACATGAACGGAAACCTGTGGGAATGGACAGCCACCCCCAGCAAGGAACACCCCAACATGTTCTATGTGGCCGGTGGAGCCTGGAACACCAACAACGGAAGCCAATGCACCGAGAAGAAGTTTAGCTTCTATCCCCAGAACCAATACCCGAGTGTCGGGTTCCGCTGCTGTAAATAGTGTGAGGTGTGAAATGTGAGGTGTAAAGTGGCAAATTTCACATTACACATCACACATTTCACATTGAATTTAGTCCGCCAGTTCCACGTGCAGGTGCTCTGCGTCGCCACGCTCCCAGATGATCCTGAAGCGTGGACTTAGTCGCTCCTCTGCCAGCCTCACGATTTCGCGACGCTGCTCAACAGGAATGTACTTTATGCGAAAATCCATAGCCTTGTTTTCGTAATGCTTGGACTTGCGGGCATGGTAGGGCCAGTCGTTCCCACTGGTAATCACAGGCACATAGTCATCGCCTACGACCTGATGGAATATGTTCACGATTTCAAGACCGGCAGTGTCCATAGCCGGCTCAAGACTTTCGAGGTAGACACCCGGTTTCTGCTTGGTCCGCTTGATAAGGAGCTTATGGACTTCTCGCCCACTGAAAGGTTTCATGTTCAAATGCCTGTAATAATCCTCAGCACTCCAATCCACCTCTACCTCCGGTGAATCATATTTTGGAATGGGTCTAGTATTGGCCCGAATCAGCCAATATACGCCAAACAGCGCTAGAATCGCAAGAATCGGGGCAATTAAGTACAGGTGCTTCATTTTCCCAGAAAAAATACTATTTTATAAAACATGAAAAAGATTATCCCTTTTGCAACAATCGCGCTTTCTTCTCTGTTCCTCTTCGGTTGCGGACAGGACAATGTCAACTACACCGGCTGCTGGCTGGGTGAATCCAACATGGCCTTTGAAGTCTTTACCGAAAACGGAATGGACTACACCATTCGCAACATCAACGGTGACCTGAAGGCCACCATCCAGGACGGCGCCCTCCGTGGCAAGAATAGCCTTGACATGGAATACAAGATGAACGTGAAGGGAGACTCCGCCTACTACGAATTCGGCGGGATTGTCACGGGTTACAAGAGGATTTCCAAGGAAGAGTACAGCAAGGTTGTGGCAGAGCTTCAGAAAGCAACTGCAGACTAGTCCATTACGTCTTTCAGCAACTGCTCTATCATGTACTCCGTCGGAGCCCCGCTCCAGACCTGCTTGATATAGCCGTCCTTATCTAAAAGCATCAACGTGGGAACCGCACGAATTCCGTAGCGGCGCCATAGGTCTTGAGTCGCATCCCGATACAAGGGATAGGGCGATGCATGAACCTGGCTGTAAAAGGCGTTCAACTCGTTCAGGCCCTCGTTGGATATTCCGATAATCTCGAGACCCTTGTCTCCATATTTCTTGTAGATGTTGGCAAGCACGGGGAGCGTCTTGCGGCAAGGGCCGCACCAGGTGGCCCAGAAGTCCAACAGGGTGGCCTTGGGTTTGGCCTTGCGCTTTTCACCGTTCTTGTAAAAGTTCTTGCCGAACTCCGCGATCTTGCTTCCGATGGCGGAACCCATCAGGCTGCTGATATCATCGGGACGTTCCGTGAGGGAGGCATTCACAGTGCGCTTCTTGCCGTCTCTCAGAATTTCCAACTTGATCTTTTGCCCGACCTTGTGGCTAGAAATGGCGGACTGGATCTGGGACATGTCCGTCAGAATCTGACCGTTCACGCCAATAAGGGTATCACCCGTGGTAATGCCCACCGCAAAACATCCCGACTCAGGATGTACGCCCTTGATGTCCAGGGCAAGGTGATTGCTGTAGGTCGTCTTCTTGAAAGAAAGACCCAGCCAGGGTGCCGCAAAAGAGGCGGCGCAGGCGAGAAGTAGGAAGAAAATCAAGCGTTTCATTTTGTTTCTGGATCCCCTCCCTCCTCTATCCCCTGTCGCGTTGCTCCAGGGTCCAGAGTCAGTCGAGGATGACGTTAAAAAAATTCAATCGGTCGAGGATGACGTAAAAATCAGGTTTTTAGACAGCCTTAACCGGCTTCGGATTCCGGTCGTCGTATTCGCCCAGGGACTTGTAGCCATCGTTCAGCAGGGCGTCCGCAAGTTCAGCCCGCATGGCATGGGCCGCCATCCAGCGGAAGGCCACCACGGAGTAGCACTGCACGGCGTCCACCCCCATCTTGATAAGGTCGTAAATCTTGTAGCCGTGGTCAATACCGCCGCAGGCAATGACGCTCATCTGGGGGTAATGTTCCCGAATGTACTTCACGTTCCAGACCATGTTCTCGTAGAGGGGCCTACCCGAGAGTCCGCCACAGTCTCCATCGGCACGGAGGGGCGTCAGGTCTTCGTGGGTCACGGACACCGGAAGTTCGCTAATCTTTGCCGTGGGGTAAGTGTTCCCCACCACCACGCCGTTCACGCCAGTACGCACCAGCATCTCCATGATAGAAATCAAGTGCCGCTCCATCAGGTCGGGGCTGAGCTTGGCATACACCGCCTTGCGGATACCAAGGCTGTTGCGGATCTTCATGATTTCCTCGAAAATCCGTTCCGAGAAGCTCATGTCCAGGTCTACGCGGGACTCCCCCGTATTGGGGCAGCTCACATTAATCTCGATGTAGTCCGCCGCCTTGTAGGCGATAGTGAAACTCTCGATGATATCCTTGATTTTTTCTTCGGGGTCGGTAAGGCCCGGAGTCTCCGCAACGGAAATGCCTACGCAGAGGCCTGCCTTGTGGGCCTTTACCAGCTGCTCATCAACCCGCTTGGCGATAACCTCCACGCCCTCGTTGTTCAATCCCATGCTATTGTAGATGGCCCGGTCATCTTCCAGAAATCCGATACGGGGGCGGTGGGTGTTCCCCTCCCTAAAATGGCGGGTGGCAGTGCCTACGGTAATGCCGCCAAAACCTACATTGGCAAAGTCCTTGATACGAAGCGCCGTCTTGTTGGCACCGGCGGCCAAGATAATGGGGCACCCGAAATAAAGGGAATTGCTGTGGTCCGCAAAAGTAATGACTCGCTTGAGAGTCTTGCCTAGGTCGGGGCGGCCACCCATAAACGGGATGAACGGTGCGAACCTGGCCACATGCCTAAAGGAGTCGTGCCTGAACTCCGGGGACTTGCGGAAAATCCGACGAATCAGGGCCAAGACCTTGTCACTGAACTGCAAATAATATTCGTGATTCGTGCATTGAAAAGTCATATTAGTTAAATTATAAAAAAATGAGGTACTAAAGGTGGAA
>CACZII010000126.1 GCA_902781185.1 Fibrobacter succinogenes | reverse complement strand
TGCTGCAGGTGCGTGTAACCCGGCATCATCTTGCCGAAGTATTTTTTCGCCAGGTCCAGCACCGTTTCCATGAGGCTCACTTCGAGGGCACGGATTTCGGCGGCGCGGTGACGCATGTAGAGCTTGAAGTCCGTGCAGACCTGGTCGTTACGGCTGCGGCCCGTGTGAATCTTCTTGCCGAGGGCACCGATGCGTTCGGTGAGCACACGTTCTACGGCCATGTGGATATCTTCGTCAGATTCCTGCCACAGGTTCTTGCCGGCCTTGTAATCTTTGAGGATGCTGGCCAGGCCATCGCAAATCTTCTTGTATTCAGCCTTGCTGAGCACGCCAGATTCCACCAGGCCCTTGCCGTGGCCGATGCTGCCTTCGATGTCTTCTTCGATAAGTTCGGCGTCGAATTGCAGGCTGAAGCTCAGGTCCACCATGCTTTGGGCCATGCCGCTAGCAAAACGGCCGGTCCACATGTTGGTCTGGGTGCCTTTCTTGGCAGAATTTTTCTTTGCGCTGGTCTTTGCCATTTTAAAATCCTTTTGTTTTTCGGAGTGCAAATTTAGTTAAAGGCGAGTGCTGCGGCAAAGCATTTATGCTTTGACATAGCCGAGCCGCACTAAATGCACACCGTAGGTGTGCAAATATAGAAAAAGCGCTTTTTTAATGTCCGGTGAACTTCGTGAGCGTCTCGATGTTGTAGCCCTTCAAGGCTTCGCGGCCGTGCAGGTCGAATAGCTCGATGACGAACAGTAGCAGCTCCACCTTGCCGCCCAACTTCTCGACCAGTTCGGCTGCCGCCTTTGCTGAACCTCCGGTGGCAAGCAGGTCATCGATGATAATCGCTTTTTGTCCGGGCTTGATGGCGTCTTTGTGGACTTCTATGCAGGCAGATCCGTATTCCAGCTTGTATTCTACAGATATGGTTTCACGGGGGAGCTTGCCCTTTTTACGCACCGGCACGAAAGGCTTATGGAAATGCTCGGCCAGCGGAATTCCGAAAAGAAACCCGCGAGCCTCTAGCCCTACGACGATGTCGAAATCCACATTCTCCAGAACCTTGTACAGGGCGTCGAGGGTCAGTTTCAGTCCGTCAGGGTCCGACAAGATTCCCGTAACGTCTCGGAACAGGATTCCCGGCTTGGGAAAGTCCGGCACCGACACGATATAGTCTTCAATCTTCTTCATACTAAAAAAGATAGTATATCAACAAAAAAGCAGTTCAATTGGGCTTGAACTGCATAAGAGTTGGTAATGGATGTTTTTGTCTAGGCGGGGAGTCTCTGCTTGATAAATTCAAGAGCCTCTTCGGCTGCGGTCTGGAAATTCTCTTGCAGGGGTGTCGCATTCAGCTCGATACTTCCGTCTTTCTTTTCTGTAGAAAGCCTCAGGGCCAGAGCGCAGTAGGCGTTGGGGTAGGGAACTCCTGCTACCGGGGCGTAGGTTTCGGGAATCTTCTCGTCGGCAAATATGAAGATCCGTTCTTTTTCAGAACCAGCCTCTAGAGCCGCCACGCAGTCCGCCAGTCCATAGCGGAAGGCGTCTTTGCCAGAGAACACGGCGGAGTAGCCCGCGGTGTTCTTTTCTAAAATGGTGGCGTTGGCGATGGAGGCATTGAATACGGACAAACTAAAATGAGCCGGAGACACGTTCCCCGTCTGCAACAGGTTGTCCGAAATCTTCAGCTGCTGGGAAATTTCGCCATACTGGGAGGCGAAGGTCACCTTGCAGGGTGGCAAGTCCTTGGAAACAGCCTGGTTCACAAAGACCACCATCTTGGAAAGCAGGCTCAGCCTGCGCCGGGTGAGCATGGGCACAAAGGCCACGTTTGGCGAGGGCTGCTCTTCGCTGGGGGCAAAGACCTGGAATTTTTCGATGTAGATCATCTAAGGATGACACTCCGACTACTTGGTTCTGAAACGCAGCAGGGAATAGCTGTTGGGGCCTACGTTGTGGTGGGCTTCCTTCAGCTCGAAACCGGCAATTTCAACGGCGTGCTTCAGTTCTTCGAAGCGGTACATCTTGGAGTTGCCGTTGGCGATGCAGGTGAAGTAGAGGGACGTTGCCTGCAGGGAGTAGGCGGCCGCCTCGAAACGCTGCTTGTCCCAGAGGGGTTCCAGCACATAGACGTCGGTCTCAGGAGTGGCGGCCGTGCGGATCTTTGTAAGGATGCTGGTGATTTCTTCTAGGGAGAAGCAGTCCAGGAACTGGCTCATCCAGACGGCGTCGGCGCCTTTCGGGAACTCGGTGGTGTTGTCCAGCACGTTGCAGGGCACCATGTCGATACGATTTTCGAATCCGGCAGCCTTGGCGTTCTTTTCGGCCACGGCGGTCTGGCCCGGCAGGTCGATGATGGAAACCTTCACGTCGGGGTTGTACTTGCAGCAGGCGATGGCCCACTTGGCGGTATTGCCGCCGATGTCGAACAGGCGCTTACAGGGGTTGGAGAACACGATGGGCAGTGCTTCGGGGAAGGCCAGGTCGGAATAGAAATGGTCGAAGCCGAACCAGCTCTTCTTTTGCTGGTCGGTAAGCTGCGACAGGCCCTGGTACACCGTCTTCCAGCTGCCCAGGTGTTTCAGACCTGCGGGCTTGCCTTCGCGGATAGCCTCTTGCATGTCCTGGGCGCCCAGGTAGCAGATGTCTTCGGAGAAGTCCATGTTTACCTGGGTCATCTCGTCTTTCATCAGGAAAAATCCGATTTTCCCGAGAGTGAGCCGCAGGTCGTCTTCTTTGGAATCTTTGTGGAGCTTGATGGCGCCCATGCCGAGCCCCATCTCAATAAGCACACCCACGCCGTAGAGGGAAATTCCCAACTTCTTGGAAAGTTCAGAAACGGTAATCCCGTTTTTGCGTGCGTTGCTGATTTCTTCTAGTATACCCATGTCCCGGAGGGCCTTGGCGGCCTGGAAACTGAGGGGTGCAAATGCAATCTTCTGTGCCTCGAACTTGGCGTCCACGGCGGAAATTTTGTCTTCGGTATAAAAGTCAAACATAGTAGGTCTCTTTTTTTTGCGCTCAAATATAGTTTTTTTACTATATTTGCCCCGAACAATGGAGATTTTATGTCTGATTTGAACCAGAAGATCAAGGAAGTGATTATCAAGGCCCTCGAGCTCGAAGATATCACTCCTGCAGATATCGTTGACGACGCACCCCTCTTTGGCGAAGGCGAAAACAGCCTGGGCCTCGACAGCATCGATGCCCTGGAACTGGGTATTGCCATCAAGGAGAACTTCGGCGTCTCCTTCTCGGTAGTGAACGAGGAGACCAAGAAGCACTTTGCCTCGGTCAACGCCCTGGCCGCCTACATTTCTGCCAATTCCCCTAGCTGATAAGGACTGAACATGGAAAAACAGGAAATTTTCGATAGAATCAAGAACGCCCTGGTCGAAGAGTTCGACATGGACGCCTCCAAGCTGGTCCCCGAAGCTAGGCTTTACGAAGATTTGGAACTGGACAGCATCGATGCCGTAGACCTGATCGTGAAACTCAAGTCCATGCTGCCCCGCAATATTGACCCCGAAGTGTTCAAGGCCGTGCGCACCCTGCAAGACGTAGTGGACGCCATCTATGGCCTGATCCACGAACCGGAATCCAAGTAATGAAATCCGTGGCGGGAAAGGTCATCTTTGCCGCACTTTCGGTACTTTACCCGGCACTGGTCTTTTGCGGACTGGTGTTCTGGGATATTTCACCGCGACGTCTGAGCCTGCTGCTCATTGGCCTTGCCTTTGTGCTGTTTTTCAACACGACCCAGGGGCGCAGGAACGCTGCGAATGTAAAAGGCGCACCGGGTGAGGCGGGTGTAAAAGGCGCGGCGAACAGCTTCAAGGACTACGCCCTGGTGGTGCTGATGCTTGCCTGCGGCGGTGTCTCCTTTTTTGCCGACAGCCTCTTGTTCCTGGAGTTTTACCCTGTGCTGGTGAGCCTCTCGCTGCTGGCGTTTTTCGGGATTTCTCTCTGGAAAAAGCCCAGCTTTGCCTTCCGTATGGCCTGCCTAGGTGACCGGCGTGTGGCCACCTCGCCGGAACGGGCCTTTGTGGAGCGCTACTGCGACCGGGTGACCCTTGCCTGGTGCGGCTTTTTCGTGTTCAACGCCGCCGTAGCCACCTTTACAGTTTTTGTGGGCGACAGCAAAATCTGGTCGCTGTACAACGGCTTAATCTCCTATATTTTAATCGGCTTGTTTTTTGCCATAGAATGGATGATTCGAAAGATGATGCAGAAGAAGATGCATTCCTACATTCCCGTATGCGCCCTTGAGCGGGATTCCCGCCCAAACGACATGGTGGTGTGCTTCGACGGTGATTCGGTGCGCACCTGGGCGGACTTTACCGACGATGTTTCCAAGGTACGGCGTTACCTGGAAGAACGGGAGAACGCTCCCTGGATTATCCACTGCGAGGATTCGTATTACTTTATGGTTGGCCTGCTGGCTATGCTGCAGGGTGGCCGCAAGGCCCTGGTGACGGCGAACCGCCAGGAGGCCTTTATCAAGGAGATCCAGAAGCCCGGCTACGGGTTCTTGACCGACGAACCTTTTGCTGGCGCCACCCTGATTCAGGATGTGCTTAAAGATACCGAGTCCGACGGTCGCTGGAATACCTTCGACAAGAATTCCGCCGCCATGGTGATGTACACCTCTGGCACTACCGGCGAACCCAAGATGGTGCCCAAGATGTTCTGCCAGTTCGAGAACGAGCTTTTTGAGCTGGTGAAGGTCTTTGGCGACGGCTGGGTGAACCGCAAGGTCTACAGCACGGTGAACCACCATCACATTTACGGCCTGCTTTTCACGGTGCTGCTGCCCACGGCCACCGGGTTGCCTTACCGCAGGCACCGCATCGATTACCCCAGCGAGCTTGTGAACTTGGCGGGTGAGGCGGCGGTGATTGCCTCGAGCCCCGCTTACCTGAAGCGTTTGGCCGCCGATGCCGAACAGCCCATACCTTTCAAGACTACGCCCATCATCTATTCTTCGGGTGGCCCCCTGCCAGAGGAAGTGGCCCGCAAGTGCGAAGGCATTACGGGTTACTGGACTATGGAAATTTACGGCAGTACCGAGACTGGCGGCATCGCTTACAGGCAGTCCAAGAACGGCCCCATCTGGACGCCCTTCGAGGTCTGCAAGATGAGCATCGGCGAGAACGACTGCCTGAACGTGAAGTCTAGCTACATTTTGGAACCGGAAGGCTTTACCACCGGCGACCTGGTGGAAATCTA
>CACZII010000125.1 GCA_902781185.1 Fibrobacter succinogenes | reverse complement strand
GATGCTGGCGTCAATCTTCTTGATGTTGAAAATCACTACCCGGTACTGGTATGTGCCACGAATAATGATCCAGTTCAAGGCGTAGGCCAGAGGCTTGTATGCCGGCGTAATCAGCTTGTCGAACAGGAAGTCGTAAATCTTGTTGTGCTCTTCGGGCTCCAGCATGGATTCCTGGCGGTCAAACTGAAGGTTGCCTGGTTCCATGTACACGCGGCGCTTGCTTGTGGTGCGGTAGGCCCTGGGCATGGGGCTTGCAATTACCTTTTGGGGGTTACCGGCTAGGCGGTTCACGTCCCAGAATTCCCGGATAGCCGCATCTTTGATGCGGAGCTCATCTTTGTAGTCCAACATGGCGAGAGATTCGCCGTGGGCGGAGTCGGCTTCTTTTGTGTATCCCGGAATCTGGCGTGCAATAGCTTGTTCAAATAGCATGGTCCAAATCTAGAAAAAGTTCCCAATATAAAAAAGAGGCGGACTTGCGCCCGCCCCAATTGAGTTACTTGGTCGTTATATTAAGTGCCCGTGAATTCGGGAGCTTTAGAATTCACCGCTGTGGCCGTGGGGCAGGTCAAATCTACGGAAGTGTTATCGCTGCTGGTTACCGTAACGGTTGGACTTGCGGTTTGACCCTTTTCGGTGAATGTCTTTGTTGCAGTGCTCGCAGTGCCTGTGGCCTCTGTCCAAGCGTAGGACGCGATGTCTGCAAGGGCGTGGCATCCGCTTACAGTCCAGGTGACGGTTACGGCACCTTGGGCAACATCTGGCTGGGTACTGCTGGCTTCGCAGGAGCACCCTGTTAACGGTGCTCCTGTCACCTGTACAGACCCGCAACTGATGGTCTTTTCGCCAATCTTGACAGAAGCGGAGAAGTTCCCGGTGGTTGAGTAGGCTGCAGTCACAGTTTTTCCGTCAGAGCCGCACTTGCCGCTAGACGATTCCGGTGTGGCGCCATTCAATGTCCAGTCGCAAGTGGAATTTTTAACAGCATTTTGGTACTGCAGCATTTCCACCACGGTGGTTCCAATGAGTGTTGCCGGTGTGAACACCCAATTTACCGTCTCACCCTTGTAAATGCTGGTCTTGCTAGGGGCACAGGATCCATCGGCCCAGGAAACATCAGTAATAACATCACCTTTCCAATAGTAGTTTCCAGAGTTTTCCGAACAAACGTATTTTTTGCCATCCTTGGTCTGTTCTTCGTTCTTACGAGCCTTCGTGCAACCGCCAAAGCCCAGAGAACAATCCTCGTAGCTGCCCTGACGCCAGGCGTCGCCGTCGTACACGTAGCAGACGCTACTGTAAACATCTCCCTGTCTGGTGTCGCCGTCTTCGCCGGCTTCCCAGCGGTAGGTGTCGTACTCGATCTGCTTGGCCTCGGTCCATTCACCATACCTGCAGATGTAGTAGGTGTTACCGGCCTTACCCACGGAATCCGCCGTCGCCTTTACGCAACCACCGAGTACAGCTTCGATCTCGCCTGCAGCACGCCATTCCGTGCCGTTGAACACGTAGATGGTTTCCGTCACGTTGCCTTTCTTGATGTCGCCCTCAGTAGCGTCCTTCCAGTCGAAGGTATCCCTCGAGAAGTCTGTCGCTTCTAGCCATGCGCCGTCAAGGCAGATGAACTCCATGTCTTTCAGCGCACTGGCAGAATTGCCGTTCTTCTTGACTTCGCCTTCACGCTTGCTGTTGCAGGTGCCCAGCTTGTAGTTTTCCCACCAGAAGCTGTTCACGTACTTCTCGAATGCGGGCACCTTGTCAGAGAGTTCCCAATCTTCGATGTTTCTGCGGATAGAGGCGAATCTGTCCTTGATGCTTGTTTTTGCGGCCCAGTCTGCAATGGCGGTCTGTACTTTCTCGTTATCCCATGTGCCATCGGTCTCGATGTCGCTGGCAAAGTCTGCCAGCCGTTTGCTGAAAGCCCCTTCCTTCAGGTCGCTCTGCATCAGTATGCTTATGGCAAGCAGGGCTGCACTTCCGTCGCCTGAGCCGAAGATGTTCATGTCTTCGGAACTTCCGAAGTCCCCTTCGATTCCGAAGGAAGCGAGAATTTCCTTTTCGGCCTGTGCTTTTGCCTTCTTGACGGTAAGGTCGTTATTCTTCAGCAGGTAGATGGAACGTTCGTGTTCCAGGTGGGTGAGCAGGTTCACGTTCACCTGGTCACGGTTGCTCAGATCCGTAAAGGCGTATAGCGTCACCTGTGACTCGGACTCCTTGCCGGTCACTTCGTTGAGGTAGAATCCGTTCGCCTTCAGGAGGGCGAATTGGGATTCCAAGTTAATTACGTCTACGGAGAATTCTCCGCGGTCGCCCTTGATCTTGCCTTCGTAACTGCGACCGGTCTGGGCAAGTGTCTTGCCTTCCAGTTCCTGCACGGTCACGCTGGCCCCTTCTACGAAGGGTCCCTTTTGGGATACGCCGGAAATGGTCTTGTTCTCGATGGGGATGATTTCCTCGGCGATGATTTCCTGGTCTTCGACAGAGCCGCCGGCTACACCGCCGGAACTGTTGTTGTCTCCACACGCTGCAAAAATGCAGGCTGCAGAAATGGATGTTTTTAGGAGTTTGTTCATTTTTTCCTCCTTTGACTAAAGGGGTTGTTTTAAAGGTGCCGCCATGTTGGTCAGCGGGAACAGCTGCATGTTCAGGCGGTAAACTTCTTCGGTCTCGGCGCTTTCGGTGGCAATGGCCACGATACGACGGCGGCATTCGGCCAATTCTTCTACAATCTTGGCGTAGGCCTCGCGGGTAATACCTAGTGTTAATCCGGTAATGTTACGGTCCTGGGCGGGGTCGTTTTTCAGGGTGTCCACGGCAAGTTCCGCCATTTGGACTTGCAGGTCGTGGGCTACGGCCTTCTGGACCGTTTTTGTGCTACGGGAGGGGCCGCTCATGCGGAGCGAACGGTCGGCCTGCCGGTAATGGCCCTGCTCATCCTGGGTCAGGTAGCCTGCTTCTTGCAGAAAGTCCAGAATTTCCCGGACTTCGCCCGTCTTTACGCGGTAGCGGGTGGCCCTGGAAATCTCTTTCGGGGTCGCGCCATCCATGGCGGGTGCGAGTTCGCGGATAAGGGAATTCTTCCAGGACTTGAAAAACTGGTATTCTTCGGCGGTGACCAGCTTTACCTTGTGGATTCGGGCAAGCTCGGCGATGTCTTCCAAAATGCCCTTTTTGTCGCTTTCCTTCTTTGCGTTGTCCAGGGCCACCAGCTTGCAAAAGAAGGTGGACTCGAAACCGGCAAGACCCATGGCGCTTGCCACTTGCGGCGCGGAACGCTCCCCCAGGTTTTTCTTTCCTTCGCACACGTACTGTAAAAACACGGGGGACGAGAGCCCGGCTTTTTCCGCAAACGAGGCCCACGAAAACCCCTTGCGGGCCTTTCGCTCTTCGTAATAGTCCCGGATGCATTCCCGGTAGTCGATGTATTCGATGATGGGTCTCATGGCTCTAAATATATATCCTAAAAAATAATTTTGCAATAGCTGGAATATAAAAAACTTAAAAATTTTCCAAAAATCGTTAAATTTTGTGATTTTAAACAAAAATTTTTATAGAAATGGAATATATTTTGCAAAAAACGGGCGTTCCCCCTGCGGGGTCGGGCCCTGCTCGCCCTGTCACCCTGAACTTGATTCAGGGCCGGGCTCATCGAGCCGCTACGCGTCTCGCCGCCATAATGACCGCTCGGCTCAAATTCGTCTTGGTTTCTACGGTATCGCCTCGCTTTCGCCAACACGACTTGTTAGGGCAAGTCGTGTTTGGCTCACCACGCGACGGTCCCTAACGCAAAAGAATGGAATGTGAAATAAAAAAGACCTCCCAAAAGGGAGGTCTAAGAGCGGCGGACCGGGATCGAACCGGCAACCATTAGCTTGGAAGGCTAAGGCTCTACCATTGAGCTACCGCCGCGAGCAAGTCCAATTATACAAAAATCGGCCCGTTTTTAAAGGGTAATGGCCAAAAGTTGTTGGAAAAATATTGGAATCTTGCTAAATTTTGCCCCACATTAACTTTACACCGAGGAGCTTACTTGTACCCTAATCCGCGCGACCGCCGCATGCCCAACCGTCCCAGTGACGGAACTCGTATCAACGAGGACATCCATATTTCGCCCATCCGACTGGTGAAGGAGGACGGCGAGGCCGTCATCATCGAGACGAGCAAGGCACTGCAGATGGCAAGGGACGCCGGACTGGACCTGGTGGAGGTGTCTCCCAACGCCAAGCCGCCGGTATGCCGCATCATCAACTACGGCAAGTTCAAGTTCGAGCAAATCAAGAAGGCCAAGGCCGCTAAGGCG
The DNA here is from genome assembly GCA_902781185.1 of Fibrobacter succinogenes. GTDB lineage: Bacteria > Fibrobacterota > Fibrobacteria > Fibrobacterales > Fibrobacteraceae > Fibrobacter > Fibrobacter succinogenes_G. The sequence goes on along the minus strand of CACZII010000125.1, from coordinate 6,281 downwards.
AAGCAACACGTGGTGAAGCTTAAAGAGATTAAGATGCACCCGAAGACCGCCGAGAACGACTACCAGTACCGGATCAAGCAGGCCTCCGAGTTCCTTCAAGACGGTATGAAGGTGAAACTTATTATGCAGTTCCGTGGGCGCGAGATGGCGCACATGGACTACGGTAAGCGCCTGATGGAGCGCGCTAAAGAAGCTCTGCTCCAGTTTGGCGATTTGGAAATGGACTCCCGGGTGGAAGGCAACACCATGCTTTCTATCTATGGTCCAAAACGCGGTGCAGGTACTGCCAAAAAGCAGGACCAGGCACCAAAGCCCGTAACCGAGCCCATGGCAGCAGGTGAGGCTTCAACTTAAACCCAAGAGGTAAAAATGCCTAAAATGAAAACACATAGCGGTGCAAAAAAGCGCTTCCGCCTGACTGGCTCCGGCCACGTCAAGTTCAAGCGTGCTGGTATGCGCCACATTCTTGCCAAGATGTCCACGAAGCGTAAGCGTAACCTGCGTAAGGGCGCTCTCGTTAAAAAAGTCGATGTTTACCATGTCAAGCGTCTGCTTGTCGTTGCATAAGGAGTGTAAGAATGCCACGCGCTAAAACTAGAGTCCGCGACAAGAAGGGCGATTTCCGCACTCTGTGGATCACCCGCTTGAACGCTGCTGTCCGCGAACTGGGCATCAGCTACAGCCAGTTCATTTACAAGCTCTCCAAGTCGGGCATCCAGCTGAACCGCAAGGTTCTTGCTGACATGGCCGTCGCCGATCCTGAGGCATTTGCCAAGGTCGTGGAAACTGTGAAAGCTGCCTAATAGCTGAACAACCGCGAGAAATTGCGCCCTGCTTGAAAAAGCGGGGCGCTTTTTATTGACCGTTCGTTCGACATCTATGGTGCGGAATCTCCGGTTACTCACTCGCTTTCGCCGCCACGACTGGTTAATACCAGTCGCTTGCTGCTCACGGAAATGTTTAGAATGTTAGTTGTGGTACCGTTTAGAAAAAGTCCACGTTTAGTTCAGTCTTCTTGCGGCCGGCGGGTTCGATGACGGCGGCGGAGAACTTGGCTGCGCTGAACAGTTTGTTTACCGTCTCCACGACTTCGCCTTCGGTCATAGACTGGATGGTCTTTTCGGACTGTTCCATGGTGCGGAACTCCCCGAGATGCAGTACCTGCTCCGCCATGCGGACCACCCGCTTCTCGGGACTGTCTGCCCCCAGGTACATGCCGCCCAAGATGTTGGCCTTGGTTCGTTCGAATTCGCCCTTCCTAAAGCCATGCTTCAGAAAGTCGTGGGTCTCGGAGAGGCTCAGGTCCATTGCCGTCCTGAGCTGCTGAGGCTCTGTCGCCAGAGAAACGCCCCAGTCGGTGCAGTCACGGTAGATGTCGGCGGTGGAATAGACGGAGTAGGCGAGGCCCTTGTCTTCGCGGATCTTCTGGAACAGGCGGGATGCCATGCCCGCACCCATGGCCACGTTGAACAGCGAAAGGGCGCAGCGCCCCCGTTCATCCATCAGCCCGCGGTCAAAACTTAAGCCCCAGAAAAGGTTGGACTGGGCAATGTCTTGCTTCTGCACCACTTTCACGCTGTTGTGAGCCTTGTAGGTGTCGGTGGGAAGGTTGCCTCTCATCTTCTTTTGGGAGAACTTTTCGGCGCAGAGCTTCACGAGTTCTTCGTGATCCACCTTGCCCGATGCGCAGACCAGGAGCGGGATTTCGTTGATGACCTGTTCTCTGTACTTGAGCATCTGGCGGTGGGTGAGGGCCTTGACCTGACGGATGTTTCCCGTGATGGAATGGGCGATGCCCGAACCCTTGAAATGGATGGCGTTGAAGATATCCCCTACGATTTCTTCGGGAATGTCGTCGTAACTGTGAATTTCCTCGATGATGACTCGGCGCTCTTTTTCCATCTCGCTTTTTTCCATGCGGGGGTGCATGAGCATGTCGGCGATGACGTCGACGGCCAGGGGGAGCTGACTCCGTTCAATCTGTGCGTAAAAACCCGTCTCTTGCCTGGTAGTGTAGGCTTCCAGGTTTCCGCCGTGGTCCTCGATGGCCCGGGCGATTTCTAGGGCGGAGCGCTTCTTTGTGCCCTTGAAAACCAGGTGCTCATAGAAATGGCTTAGTCCATATTCGTCTTTGGTTTCGTGGCGGCTTCCCCGTGGGATCCAGACGCCAACAGCCACGGAATAGGCGTGGGGCATGTAGTCGGTGAGAATGGTGATGCCGTTTTTCAGTTCGGTCTTTTTAACAACTTGTTTCATAATTCTCGCGTTATCAAACTTTCCAATTCATCCAGCAGTTTTGTTGCAGACTTGAGTTCCGGGAAGGCTTCCAGTACCTGCAGCATGCTTTCGGGATAGTTCCCGCATTTCAGGTAGAAGATGCCGCTCAGCAGGGGCGAAAGTTCCCGCAGGTCGGAACTTTGGATGCCTGCAACCCGTTTGTGGAACAGGTAGGCTTTCCATTCCCGCAGGCACTGTGCCGCAAGGGTTTCCCGCTTGGGAGTGAAACCTTCCAGGGGCGCGATGCCGCACAGGACTTTGTTCCGGCGGGACATTTCCAGAAATTCCAGCGGGAACGTTTCTAGGTTCGAGAGGATTTCGGCACTGGAGAATACATAGGAGAACTCCAGCCCTTCGCGCCTGGCCTTTCCGCTCCAGTCAGCGAGCTTTTGCAGGTCTTCGTCTGAGACGTTCTTCAAAATAAACGCGACGGTCCAGGGACTTTCCAGGGCGCTGAAGCCCTCTTCCAGACAATCCCCGTACAAGAATGCGGAAACCAGATTTTCTCCAAAAGCCTCTTGGAACCGGTTCGGCCAACGGGAACGTTCAATCTCTTGAATGCTCAGTAATTTTTTCATGGTCTGGACCTCCGGCCGAATCGCCCGAACGAAAAACGGCTGCTGGTTGTGACTGCCTGTGTGCGACGGACTCTCTTGTAGAGGGCAAGGAACAGCAGGGAAAAGATGATGATGACAAAGACCCAACCTGCCGCATTGAGTGAAGCATCTTCCTCGAATTCAGGGGGAGAAGTGGTCAGGGAGTTTCCCTTTTTTGCAACCAGTTCCTTTGCCAAGTGGTAGGCGAGCTGCAAGGTGCCCTTGTCGTAGCGGGCCATTCTGTATTCTGGAAATAAAAATTCCTGCTGGAGTCTTTCAATGGTTTTTGTTGTAATGACGGCTTCGACATTCTTACCCAGCTTCACAAGATGCTGTTGTTGCTTGAGCGATGTGTACAACAGCAGTTCATTGTCTTCGGGTGAAAAAACACGCTTGCCACTGTTGTTGTCCAGCAGGACTACCGCCATGCTGAAACCCGTTTTTTGTTCCAGCTCCTGCGCCAATTTCTCCAAATAATGACATTGGCTAGCACTCAGAATTCTGTTTTCGTCATGGAGCAGTTTGGGGGCCGAAAGGGCGTTCCCCCAGAGACAAAGTGTGATAAATATCAAAAAAGGGCGAAAAAAACTGCGAAAAAGCATACAACTATATCATAAAGTAAAAAAAATCAAAAAAAGTGTTCTTTTCTCGATTTCACTATATATCTTTCTGTAAGGGGAATCGTATGGCGAAGTCGAACGAAAAGTGGATATGGTTGCCAGATTGGGCATCGGACTTGTCCCTGTGGCAAGACGACTTGACGGAGGTTGAGTCTTCCGCGGACCATACGTTTGTTCCCTACGAAACCATGGTAGATAATCTAGGAGACCTGTATAGGGTTTCTGGTCTTCCTAAGGCCGACGTGGTTGTGGGCTGGGGAATGGGCGCCTTTCTGTTGCTCAAGAACCATGCGAAAAAGCCTGCGGCGCAACGGTGGATTTTGCTTTCGCCTTATGCAGATTTCTGTGATGAGGCTAGCGATTGGACGGCGACGAATCTGCACTTTATGGCTAGGCAGATGCAGACGACTACAGAGCCAGGCCTAAATTCATTTGCGGAGCAGTTCGAGGACGAGTTTGGTGAGTGGCAAGATGACTGGATGGATTCTGCCAAGAAGATGAGTGCCGAAAAATTGGCCAAGGGAATCACTTACCTGGCAGATCAAAGAATTGCAGAACCCTTGGCAGACTGCGGGAATGTGGAAGTAATTTACGGGCGTATGGACCGTGCCGTGCCGCCAGCCCAGACGCTGAAGTTGAAAGATTTACTCCCGGGTGCGGAATTCAAGGAACGCCCCAAGGCGGGACACTGGCCCCCGCAGCTACTGCTTTAATCGTATACGGCATCCGATTGCTGCTATTAGGTAGATTCCGAAGAAGTAGAGCAGGATAGTTTCAAGATAATCGCCGAAGTGCTGGTACAGGGTGTCCCTGGTTTTTAGCTGCATCTTGCGTTGGATGACGGCGTCTTCGAAAATGGGGGTATTCAGGTCCATGTGGCCGTACTGGTCTATGAACACGGAAACTCCGCTGTTGGCAAGGCGTGCGGCTGGGAATCCGTTCTCGATGGCGCGGTATCGCACTAGGTTCAGGTGCTGGTATGGGGCGGTACTACGCCCGAACCACCCGTCGTTGGTAATGTTCACCATGAACCTGGACCCCGCTCGTATGGCGTCTCGCACCAAGTCCCCGAAGATGGCGTCGTAGCATATGAAGGGTGTCCACAGGAAGGGCCCGTATACAGGCGTCTCCTTGCCGGGAACAAAATCCCCTTCGCCCAAGTCCACGTAGTTCAAGATGGGGAAGATGTCGTCGAAGGGTATCCTCTCGCTGAAGGGAACCAGGTGCTTCTTGATATAACGCTGGGGAAAATCGTTGTCGTGCGGGGTAAACAGGAAAGAGGCGTTGTAGATTTCGTAACGGCGGACCGCATCTGGTTCCCGGTTACGCTTGAAGTCCAATGCACCCACCAGAATGCTGGCGTTCATGTGGTTTGAAGTTTTGTGCAACAGGGCGATTGTGGCGGGCTGCCTGCGTATATGGTCGGGAATGGCGGTCTCTGCCAAGATAATCAGGTCGGTTCCTTCATCTACGCTGTCCCTGACCATGTTCAAGGTTTTGTTGATAATGCGGTCGTAACGTTCCCGGCTCCATTTTTCGCCCTGCTTGATACAGGGCTGCACCATGGCAATTTTCGGTGTATGTGCCCCGTCGCTTCCAAAGAAGGGTGCTGCGTCGGGTGCCGAGAGCGTGATTTTCCCATGAACGAGCAAAGCTACAAGAATCAAGGCAGGGAGAGCGAATAACCACTTGTATTTTTTTTCCTGCTTATCTATGGCGTATGCTACGGCCATGTTGCTGGCTACAATCAGGGTCGTGTATCCGAAAATTCCGATGACCGAAAGGGCCTGCAAAAGTTCCAGGTAGTTGCCGAACACGTAGCCAAGGTGACTCCAAGGGAACGCGAAGTCTCCGCGGGTGCGGGTCATCTCTAGCCCTGCATAAAACACGGGATAGAGAATCCAGAAAATCCGGAGGCCCTTGATTCTAATGTCCTTGATAAGGGTGTAGACGAAGGCTGCCACCACGCTGTAGGCGCTGAAGAAGGCGACCAGCAACACCACCCCTAAGAAGATGATGGCCGATGGCGCCGTCTCCACGTTCATGACATTGAAAATCCAGTAGTAGTTGATGCCGTTGTAGACCATGCCCGACCAGAAGGTGGCGAAGATGGCGGAACTACGGTTGTAACGGTTCAGTACCAAGAACCAGGGAACAAGCAAAAGCAGGGCCGCAGGCCCCAGTGGGAGTGGCGGAAATGCCAGGGCCATGGCGCCCCAAGCAAGGGTCGAAAGCACTAAAGCGGTCCGGGAGTCCTTTTCACGGAGCCTCTTGAAAGGAACAGTAGGTAGATTCCCAGAGGAATGAACGTTACGGAAATCTGGATGAGCCCTGCGTGGCCGGCAACCAGGTAGTCTAGCGCAAGGAAAAAGAAGGCGGTGGAAGCGTAGCTATAGACGAACCGGTTGAATGGCTTGCGGGCATCTTTAACGAGAAGAAATGGCAGAGCAACAACGAAGGGGATGAACTGGGGCTTCCAGGTGTATAGTCCAGGCTTGTCGGGAATGACTAGGTAAATGCCTAGCTCCGTTATAAACAGAAGCCCAAGAAAAAACCAGTACGCCTTCGGTAGTGCTTTAATTACCTTTCTCACAGCCCGCTCTTGTCCTTAGGGTTGAATATCAGCACGAATTCGCCCTTGGGTGGACGGCTCTTGAACCGCTCCAGAATTTCGGTAGGTGTGCCAATCAGGTGTTCTTCGAACTTCTTGGTCAGTTCCCGCATCAGGGCAATCTTGATATCCCCGAAGACGGTTCGGATTTCGTCTACGAACTTGTCCACGTTGTGG
>CACZII010000124.1 GCA_902781185.1 Fibrobacter succinogenes | reverse complement strand
CTGAAGGCCTCGTGACCCGGAGTATCCAGGAAGGTCACCTTACCCTGCTTAGTCGTCACCTCGTAGGCACCGATATGCTGGGTAATGCCGCCGGATTCGCCGGACACCACGTGGGTCTTACGAATCCAGTCCAGAAGAGAAGTCTTACCATGGTCCACATGGCCCATCACCGTCACCACCGGGTGGCGGGGTTGCAGGTTCTCTTCGGATTCTTCTTCCACGCCGAGAACAGCCTCTTCGTATTCTTCCATCAACTGGGCTTCGTAACCGAACTCGTCGGCCAGAATCTGGATGGTCTCAAAGTCCAGGCGGGCGTTGATGGTCACCATCATGCCCATTTCCATGCACTTCGCAATGACGCGGGCAGGCATCTGGTCCATAAGACCGGCCAGTTCGCCCACGGTAATAAAGTCAGACGTCTTGAGAATCTTCTTCTCTTCGCCGGAATCACTTTCGTTGTGTTCCTTGCGATAAACTTTCTTCACAGGCTTCTTGGAAAGGTCAGCCATCACGCGGGAAACGTTCTGGCGAACCATTTCCTGCTGCTGTTCCTTCTGCTGTTCCTGCCTGTCGCGGCTGTTGCCACGGCGGTTCTTGTCGTTGCCATGACGGCCGTTCTGGCCCTTGGCATTTCCGCCCTTTCCACCTTGCGGTGCACCACCGAGACCCATGCCGCCATTGCTTGCATTGAAGGCGTCCTGCATGGAGCCACCGGAGAATCCGCTGGAACGGCCTCCGCCGAATCCGCCACGACCGTTGTTCTGGCCATTGCGGAAATTTCCGTTACGATTGTCCTGACCGTTACCGGCATTACGGGGACCGAACGTTCCCGTATAGCCCTGGGCATTTCCCTGACCGCGGGCACCGGGGCCACCAGGGCGGCGGTTACCAGGACCGCGACCGGCCTGCTGTTGCTGCTGGGACTTGGCAATACGGGCAAGGATAGCGGCATCAGGCTTGAACACCTGGGCCTTCATAGGAGGCTGCTTGAGCTCCGTAGAAGAAGACATCATGGTGGGCTCTGCAGGCTTCGGGGCCGCAGGCTTTGCCACAACCGTAGGCTTCGGGTCTGTCTTTACAGGAGCAGGCTCGGCCTTGACCTCGGGCTTTTCCTCTACAGGAGCGGCCTTGGCCGGGGCTTCAGGCTTTACGACAGGAGCGGTCTCCTTGGGAGCGGCAGCCTTAGGAGCCTCAGCGGGGGCTGCGACTTCGGGAGCTACAGTCTCGGGAGCATTCGGAGCTTCCGCGGCTTTGGAGGTAGAAGCCTTGGACTTTGCCGCTGTAGGCTTGTCAGCAGCAACCTTGGGCTTCGCCGTCGCCTTGATACGGCGAATGGTCACACCGTTCTTGACCGTCACGGTTTCTGTGGCGGTCTTCTTCTTGGGAGCGCTTTCCTGAGAGTCAGAAGAAGCGGTACTCTTCAGGTTCTTGCTCCTGGAGTCCTGCTTCTGCTTCTCGACGGCAGCAGCCTCTTCGATTTTCTCGTAATCCGAGGCGGCAACCTTGGACACTTGAGTACGGACTGTAACGCCTGCATCTCTCAGCAGTTTCATGACCACGTCCACTTTCAGTCCGTGTTCGTTCGCCCAGTCCGACGGTTTGATCTGTTCTTCTATACTCATTAAAAGCCTATCTAATCCTTTTTAAAAATCCCCAGTCTCGAAGTCTATCCTTATGCCTCTTCAGAAGCCTCCTGAGCTTCTTCGCTGGAATTTTCTTCGGCGGCACTTTCGGGATTCACGTTCGCAAAGAGGCTCTCTGCACGGTGAGCCGTGCGACGGAGTTCCTGTTCACGGGGAGTCATGACTTCGGTCTTTTCGGCTTCGTCCTTCTCGGACCATTCCTTCTCGCCGAACACATCCAGGTCGCGACCCACCAGCGTTGCAGCCAGCTTCACGTTCTGACCGTTCTTACCGATAGCCTGAGCCAGGTTCTCGTCGTTGATGACCACCACCACACGCTGAGTACCCGGAACCTCGGTGAGCTTCACGATGTTTGCCGGAGCAAGGGCGCGAGTGATAAACACATCCAGGTCTGCATTCCAGTGGACGATATCGATACGTTCGTTGCCCAATTCGCGGACGATAGTCTGCACGCGGGCACCCTTCATACCCACGCAGGCTCCCACGGGGTCAATCTTCTCGTCACGAGAGTAAACGGCAATCTTTGCGCGGTAGCCGGGCTCGCGGGCAACACCCTTGATTTCCACGGAACCTTCATAAATTTCGGGAACTTCCTGACGGAACAGTTCCTTGAGGAAGTCACCGCTAGCGCGGGACAGCACCACCTGGGCGCCGTTCTTGGAGGATTCTTCCACACGGGCGATCACGGCCTTCACGGACTGACCCTGAACCAGGCGTTCGTGGCTAATCTGCTCGCGGGGCGGAATCACGGCTTCGGTCTGCTTGCCTAGGCTTACAATCACGTTGCGGCCTTCCAGACGCAGCACTTCACCGCTGATCATGGTGCCGATACGGCCCTTGTAAGTGTCGAGAATCTTCTGACGTTCGGCGTCGCGAATCTGCTGGGTCAAGAGCTGCTTTGCAGTCTGGATGGCCTGGCGACCGAAAGTAGTCGTCGGGACTTCCATTTCAAGCAGGTCACCGGGCTGGGCATCTTCGTCGAATTCCTGAGCCTCAGGAACCAGCATGTATTCCTCGTCCATCTTTTCCACTTCTTCGGCGGTCATGCTGGGGTCATAATCCGGATAGTCGTCCACCACCTTGGCGCGGAGGTACACATGGACCTCGTTCTCGTCGATTTCCACATCGATCTTCTTGTCTACGTGGAGATACTTCTTGGCGGCAGAGACCAGGGCCTGCTTCAGGGCGTTCAGCACCACGGAATCTTCCATGTTCTTGGCGTCTACAACGGCCTTCAGGGCTTCCAGCAAATTGACTTTCGGTTCATTTTTCATGAATTGACCTTCCTATTATATTTGTACATCCACCTTGGCCACCAGCACCTCGGACCTGGGGACAACCACGTTCCCGGCATTTCCCTTGAGGGCTAGCGTCAAATTATCCTCGTCCGCTTCCAAAAGCTTCCCGGTCAGGGGCTTGCCTGTACTGCGGGTCACCCTGATGGTGCGACCCTTGTTGCGGAGCAAATCGGCGACCGACTTCAGGGGGCGGTCCAGCCCTGGCGACGACACTTCCAGCGTGTAGGCGCCTTCGACAACATCGGGGTCCAAGTCCAGGGCGTCGGACAGGTGCCTGCTCACCTTGGAGCAATCGTCAATAGAGACTCCCTCGGGCTTGTCTATGTACAAGCGCACCGTCCTGCGCTTGCCTGCGCGGAACATGTCCATCTCCACCAAGGAAACTCCCGCAAAATTGCAGGCCTCGGCAACAAGAGCATCCAGCTTTTCCCGGTTATCCAAAAAAACCTCTTTATAAAAATAGCCGTTCGCTTACGGAACTTCTCCTGAACATCTCGGACCTAAATCCTCGGTTCCATGGGAAAAATTCCACGAACAGTCTAAAACCGGGTACAAATAGAGAAAAAAAATCGGATTCAGGCAACTGTCAAGGCGCTCAAAAGGGGGAAATACTATATTTTTTGCCACTATGCAGATTACTAACGCTTCTCAACTTACCGGTGTTTTCCCCGCGTTGTTCACCCCCCTCAAGAACGACGACCCCAAGAACCTTCGCAACTCCATCGACTACAAGAAGATGGGCCAGATGATCGACGACGTGATTGCAAACGGCGCAAGTGGCGTGCTCCCTGCCGTAACCACGGGCCAGAGTGCGACGGTCTCTCCGCAGCAGCACCTGGATGTCATCAAGTTTACGCTGGACTACGTGGACGGCCGCGTGCCCGTGATTGCCGGTGCCGGCTCTAACTGCACCCGCGAATCCATTGAAATGATCGAGAACGTTCAAAAGATCGCCCCCGTGGCTGTCCTCTGCGTCACAGGCTATTACAACAACCCTCCGCAGGAAGGTCTTTTGAAGCACTACCGCACGCTTAGCAGCGAGACGGGCGCCAAGATCGTGATCTATAACGTTCCGGGCCGCACCTCCAGCTATGTGCACCCCGACACCCTTATCGAACTTGCCGAAGACAAGAACATCATCGGTCTGAAGCAGGCCGTCGAATTCGGCTTTGGCGAAAAGTTCCACGAAGACACCATGCGAGTGATCAAGGAAACTAAGGGCAAGGACTTCGCCGTGATGAGCGGTGAAGACGGCTTGTTCGCAGACCTGCTTGAAATGGGCGGCACGGGCCTCATCAGCGCATCGGGCAACATCCCCGAAGCAACGAAGACGTTTGTGGAACTGTACAAGGCTTTCCAGGCCGGCGACAAGGAGAAGGCTCACAACCTGCAGAAGGACGCCCGCGACTTCATCGACATCACCTTCTGCCGCAAGAACCCCATTCCGCTGGGCACGCTGTTCAACAGCCCGCTGTTCCAGCCGCTGGTAAGCGTGAAGGACACCGCCAACGGTGCCGACGCTGTGGCCCGCATCATGAAGCTTATCAACGAAAAGGCCACAAGCCTGAAGAAGTATCACGTTTAATTTTCCAGGAGAATCCTATGGCAAAGAACAAATCCATCAGCGAAATCATCTGCGACTACATCAAGAAGCAGAAGCTCTCCCCCATTCCCGTACAGACCCTGAACGAAGAGGCCGCCTCAACCCGTTACTTCGGCGGTGACCTCAAGGAATTCATCGCTGCAGCAAAGACCCTCGGCGCCAAGGGAATCTTCGTGGAAGAGCTCTACCTGGAAGATGACGAGTTCTACTACGACAGTGGCATGGACGACGAAGAATACATGGCCCTGTACGGCAACGACGACTGCAACTGCGGTTGCGATTGCAAGTGCAAGGACAAGAAGGGTAAAAAGGCCAAGGACGACGATTCCGACGTGGACGGTGTCTGGTTCGAGCCCGAAGACCTGGACGGTCTGGACCTGACTCTTCTGAAGCCCCAGATGGCCAAGTACATCGACCGTATCGGCGAATGCTGCGGCGCCCGCCTCACGGTTCCCGGTGTGGATCGCCTGGAAGTGGAAATCTTCGCTGACTGGTACGACAAGTTTGCCGAACTGGTGGACGAAGCCTCCGAAATCATCGAGGAAGACCCCAACGGTGCCCTGGAAGCCATCGAAGCCATGTTCAAGGCCGAAGAAGAGGCTGACAAGAGCGTGAAGAAGATCGCCGCTCATCCTCCGAAAAAGAATACGAAGAAGAGCAAGAAAAAGTAATCACCTATGTCATGCCCGCGAAGGCGGGCATCTCCAATTCATAAATAAAAAAGCCACGGTTTTGCCGTGACTTTTTTTATGATT
>CACZII010000123.1 GCA_902781185.1 Fibrobacter succinogenes | reverse complement strand
CTTCTGCGACCCCACCAACCTGGCATTGAACATGGAGATGGAAGACTTCGCAAAGCAGAGAATTACCCGCGTCAAGGCCATCATCAAGAAGCTGAACAGTCTGGGAATCGACATTACCTTTGAGAAGGTTCACTCCTACTGCAAAGGGAAAGTTATCGGGCGGCCCCATATCGCCATGTCCCTGGTAGACGAAGAATACATCGGGAATTTTGCCGAAGCCTTCACCAAGTACCTTGGGGACGGTTGCATCGCCTTTGTAGAAAAGAAGGGACTGAACCCCCAGCAAACCATCCGCCTTATCGAAAATGCAGGTGGCATTGCGGTCCTCGCCCACCCCTACAAATCGGGCCTCAGTCGGGCCTCAGCGACGAGTTCATCGAGAACATGGTAGAATGGGGAATCCAGGGCATGGAAATCTACAGCCCCGCCCAGAAAGGCGCCGTTGCGCGCAAATACAAGGAAATGGCCCAGCGTTTCGGACTGGTAGGAACCGGCGGTTCCGATTTCCATACCGAAAGCAGCAATTACATGCCGGGCTGCATGAAAATGCCCTACTCCGTGGTGCAAGCCCTGCGGGAGCGGCGCGAGAAGTCCAGAGCGGAATGGTTCTAATGGCACCAAGACTCGCAAGAATCCTGCTCGCCGTAATGGCACTGCCACTTGTGCTGTTCGCCCAGCCTATGCAGCCCAAGGTCTATACGCAGCCCAGCCCACAGGATACCATGTGGGACGCTCCCGACGGCCCAGACCCCGCCATCCGCGAGAACGACGCCGGCCGTTGGGTCTTGGAACACCGGGAACTGATGGAGCGGACCTATGACGTTTCGGGCCAAAAGGCGGAATGGGTGCTGGGAACATCCATTCTTGGAAACCCCGAACTGAACCCTACCGCATTTGGTATGGGAAGTTTGAGCAGGCGTTTTCCTAGCAAGCTTGCAGGACTTTACACCACCCGCTTGGGCTATGATGGTTCTACCCTAACCCTGAATGGCGAAAACGGAATCCTTACCGAACTCAGGCACGGCGTTCCCGTAGACACTCCCGTCACGGATTTAGCCTGGGAACGCGGGCCCTTCGACGGAAACGCACTACGGCTAGACTTTAGGCGTATCATCACCGACTCCGTGGCCCTAGACTTTGGCATCCAGAGCCGTTCCAACAAGAACAGCAAGGAATATGAGTACCAGAACGTGACCCACTCCCCCTATTTCTCGCTGGGCCGCGATTCCACCTCCATTCCCTTTGGCGGCAGAAACATCGCCATGAACAGTATCCACGTACAGCCCATGCTGACCTGGCGTTTCGGGTTCGGCAAGGCCTTCGTGAAGATGAACTACATGGACCTGTACAATGCGGACAATACCACCCACAAAGTGATTCTAGATTCCCTAGACAAGTCAAAGCGCACCTTCCAGACATACCCCTACGCAATATCCATCGAAAGTAGGGGCTACGGGGCCGGTTTCGAGCTCTACCCCATCAAAGACCTGACCTTCAGTGCGGACATCTACTCGGGTACCCACGAAATCGAGGAGGATTCCCTGCCCCACCTGTACAAGCGGGACTCCGTCTGGACCGACACACTGGGCATTCAGCATACCGACAGCCTTTACTACGACACCCTGAGAGAATACACCTACGAAACCCTGCTTGGAGATTTCGGCATCCAGTACAACACCCTGTTCAACCCGGCCATCAAGTTCCAATATGAGTTTTTGGACGGCTACGAATACTTCGATGGATACCGGGAAAAATATTTGCAAGATCGCGAATTGGGTTACCTGGAACTTTCGGACACTCTGGGCATTTTGTTGTTCCGCACCCAGGCCGGTCTGCAGCGTAACAGTTCTATCACCGACGAAGAAGATTACGCCAAGGCCTACTCCGCCGACGCCACTCTGATGCTCCCCTTCCATTTCAGGGTCAACGGCTCTATCCGCAGAGACAACAAGTTCCCGGACCTGAACCAGCAGGCCTTTATGGATGCAGGGCGAATCACGTTCCCCAATGAGAACTTGACCTATGAAAAGCGGAAACGGAAGACGGTAAACATCGGCTGGTATTCCCGTGAAGTCTTCTACGGACTGGGAATCCGCCATGAAAAGGTGAAGACCCCCATCAGACAACGCTGGGTTGCCAATGACCTGGGGTCTGTAGAGAAGGCTTTCCAGTGGGTCAATCTTAAAAAGGCCGAAACCTGGGACTGGATGCTGCAAACAGGATTCCGCCTGGGCAACTGGAAGTTCTACCTAGAAAGAGGCCAAGTATTTGACAGAAAGTATAAGCTTATCGACACGCCGGAACTCTACTACAAGGGAAGCATCCACTGGCAGAATCGTTTTGTAGAGAACCGCCTGGGCGTAAGCGTTCGTGTAGACTGGCAGTGGTTTGACCACCGTTATGACTGCACCATCAACGAATACGGCAATCCAGAGTTACAGCTAATGAAGCATTACCTGGCCCTGGATTTCGAAGCCCGCATGCAGATTCTCTCCTTCGAGCTCTACAACCGTATCGAGAACCTGAACCACAGCATTTATATGCCGGAATCCGGCTATACCCCCGAAGGTCTCCGTTTTGCCTACGGCATTGTGTGGACGTTTAGGAATTAGGATTATCAAATGTCCGAAACACGCGCAACCGATTTTTCCCGATATTTTGAGCTGAAGAAGCAACTGGAAGAAGCCAGCCGTCTTTACTACAAAGACGGTTATTCCCCCATGAGCGACCAGGACTTTGATTTTGGCCTCAAAGAGATGGAGGCTCTAGAGGCAAAATATCCGGAATTACGAGGAAATGCGTCCCTCACCCAACATGTTGGGAGCGACCTGACAAACGATTTTGCGAAGGTCAGCCACACCGTGCCCATGCTGAGCATTGCCAACGTGTATAGCGCCGAAGAAATGGCGGAATTTGTGAAGGCGGCAGAAGAGGGAATTGCTGACCTGGATCCCGTCGCCTCCGGCTCCAGGATGACGCTACCACGTACGTCATCCTCGACAGAGCATCGCGATGGAGGGGATCCAGTGCATTCCATGGTGGCTGTCTCAACGAATTCTCACAAGTGGATTTGCGAACGGAAAATCGACGGAGTCTCCCTTTCCCTGGTGTACGAAAACGGACGCCTAAAGCAGGCAGCCACCCGTGGCGACGGCGCACAAGGCGATGACGTAACCCTGAATGCCCTCACCATCGCAGACATTCCAGAAACTCTGGACGCAAAGAAGCTAAAAATCGACCCGTCTGAAATCCCGCAGGGTACCTTCGAGGTCCGTGGCGAAGTCTACATGGAACGCACGGCCTTTGAGGAACTGAACGACCGGTTCGTATTGGAAGGCAAAAAGACTTTCCAGAACCCCCGCAACACCGTCTCGGGTTCCCTGAAGCTCAAGAGTGTGGCCGAATGCAAGACCAGGCCCATGCGCTTTCTGGCCTATCACATTCCCCAGAGCAACAACAAGACCCACGAAGAGAACCTGCAACAGCTGAAAAAGCTAGGGTTCCATACCAACGATTTCTGGACGGCAGAGAATGTCGATGAAATCATGAAGATTTCGGAACAGATTGGCGAGAGCCGCGACAGCCTCCCCTTTGATATCGACGGCATGGTGGTAAAGCTGAACGACCTTGCCATGCAGCGGGCTCTGGGCACCACCAGCAAGAGCCCCCGGTGGGCCATCGCCTACAAGTTCAAGGCCGAGCGGGCCTACACGCCCCTGCTTTCCGTAGAATTCCAGGTGGGCCGCACCGGTGCGGTAACGCCTGTGGCAAACCTTGCACCCGTGCGGCTCGCGGGCACTACCGTCAAGCGCGCCACCCTCCACAACTTCGACGAGGTGGCCCGTCTAGACCTACACTACGGAGACACGGTGGGCGTTGAGAAGGGTGGCGAAATCATCCCGAAAATTACCGACGTCAAAAAGGAACTCCGGCCTGCAGGAGCCATGCCCATCGTGGCTCCAGAGCGCTGCCCCGTCTGCGGAGAACCCCTCACCCACATCGACAGAGAGGTGGTTCTGCGTTGCGACAATTTGCACTGCAAAGCCATGGTGCAATGCCTGTTTGAGCATTTCGTGAGTCGAGAGGCCATGAACATCGAGAACATGGGCCCAAGCCTGATTGCAAGCCTTCTTGAGACAGGCAAAATCAAGCGTATTCCCGACCTGTACCGCCTTACCGTTGAAGACCTACAAAGCCAAGAGCGCATGGCCGAAAAGAGCGCCAGAAACGTTTACGAAGCCATCCAAAAATCCAAGGACCAGAGCCTGGAACGGCTACTCCATGGGCTTGGCATCCGCTTTGTAGGCCGCACCAGCGCCAAAAACCTGGCCAAGCATTTCCGTACCCTAGAAAAGATCCGTACCGCCACCATCGAAGACCTGCAGAACGTCACCGACGTTGGCGAACGTATCGGGAAAAGCGTATACGACTTTTTCCACACGCCGGTCTACACCAACGAGGTAGATGAGCTTGTAGAACTTGGCTGCCCCACGGAATTCAAGGGAATCATCAAGAGCCTGTTCCAGGGGCAGACTGCCGTCATCACCGGCACCCTCCCCAACATGGAACGCGAAGAAGCACGCCGGCTTATCGAAGAGAATGGCGGAAAAGTCAGCGGCTCCGTTAGCAAAAAGACCAGCTGGGTTCTGGCTGGCGAAGCGGCAGGCTCTAAGCTCACAAAAGCTAAGGAATTAGGCGTTCCCGTCCACGACGAAGCCTGGCTTATGGAGCAGATCGCAAACAGCGACAGCGGCGATAGCAGCGAAGGCACCGTCGAATCTACCGACAACGCAACAAGCGCTGTAAAAGAAAAGCCCGCCGCACAAGGCAACGGGCAATTAAATTTATTCTAGATGGCGGCTCAGGGCCGCCATGACGCAGAAAGAATGGACCGTTTCTATTCCTGAACGGCGCCCACTTCAGAGGCGTTGATCACCCGGATTTCTATACGGCGGTTGGCCTTGCGACCCGCCTCGGTGGCGTTGTCGGCCTTGGGCCTGCTGGAACCGTAACCTACGGCAGTCACACGATCAGGAGAAATGCCCTTGTTAATCATGTAGGCACGAACGCTAGCAGCGCGTTCCTCAGACAAGGTCTGGTTCAGTTCGTCGCTACCCTCGGAACTAGTGTGTCCTTCGATTTCCACCTTGGCCTTGGTATTGCGCTTAAGGCCTGCAATGGCAGAGTTCAAAGTTTTCAACGAGCTAGGCACCAACTCGGCACTGCCCGCCTTGAAGGTCACGCCGGTCAGTTCGGCACGGGTATCGTCGAACACCACCGTCACGCCGCCAGTACTTGCCGTCAGAGAAACGTAGGGAGTCTCGCCACACTCAAAAGGCCCGGTCAAGCTTTCGCAGAGAATCTTGTAGGAATCTTCGCGAGGGATATGGAAACTGGCCTCGCCGTAGGTATCCGTGGTCACCTTGATCTTGTTCTTGGGCTTTTTGATTCCCACAAAAGTCAAAGTCTTTTTGGCGTGGGGAACATCGTCGTCGTTCACGTAAGTGATGTTCAGAACCGCGTGGGTCTTGTTGGGGGTCAGCTCCTTCGCAAAAGTAGAAGTAGAAGGAACCGCAATCAAAGAGGCAACCGCCAAGGACAAGGCAAAACGAAAACCTTTCATATAAACTCCTAGAAATAACAACCCATACCCCAAGGAAACACCTTGAGGCTATTTCCCGGAGAGCAATACAAATATAGGTTTTTATTTGGGCTATAGGTGATTTTTTCTACATTGGCGCTCCTTCGGAGCGCATGTAGTACGGCTCGGTCATGACAATCCGTGCAAGCACGTAGACGCCTTTGGCGTCTATTGCTTCGGCTCAAAAAGTGCGAAAACTAGTTTTCGCACTTTGTTCGCCTTGCACACGATTGTCGCGACGCTCGCCTTTTGCTACATTTGGTCGCACCATGAGCGAGAACTACAAGTACGGGTTTGTCACCGATATCGAGAACGAGGCCTTCGAGAAGGGCCTCAATGAAGATATCATCCGCAGGGCATCAAAGCTCCGCGGCGAGCCCCAGTTCATGCTTGATTTTCGCCTGAAAGCTTATGAAAAGCTCAAGACCATGGAGCAGCCCAACTGGGGCGAGCTGACTTTCGCGCCGGTGGACCTGCAAGACATTGTCTACTACTCCGCCCCCAAGACTAAGAAGAGCCATGAGAAGATCGAAGACGTGGACCCGGAACTTCTGGCCACCTTCGAAAAGCTGGGCATTCCGCTGGACGAACAGAAGCGCCTTGCCAACGTGGCCGTAGACGCAGTCTTTGACTCGGTGAGCATTTACACCAGCCATAAGCGCAAGCTCATGGAAATGGGCATTCTGTTCTGCAGCATTAGCGACGCCATCAAGGAATATCCCGAACTCATCGAGGAATACCTGGGCTCGGTGGTGCCCGCAGGAGACAACTATTTTGCAGCCCTCAACAGCGCAGTCTTCGGTGACGGAAGCTTCGTGTACATTCCGCCTGGAGTCAAGTGCCCCATGGACCTTTCCACCTACTTCCGCATCAACAACAAGGAAGCAGGCCAATTCGAACGCACCTTGATTATCGCCGACGAAGGCGCCAGCGTAAGCTACCTGGAAGGTTGTACCGCTCCTGAATTCAGCAGCAAGCAGTTGCACAGCGCCATCGTGGAACTGGTGGCAAAAGATAACGCCAGCATCAAGTATTCCACCGTACAGAACTGGTACGCGGGCGACCGAGAAACGGGAGCCGGCGGCGTGTACAACTTTGTCACCAAGCGGGGCAAGTGCGCCGGCAAGAACAGCCGCATCAGCTGGACGCAGGTGGAGACCGGTTCCGCCATCACCTGGAAGTATCCGAGCTGCGTGCTGCTGGGAGACAACTCCGTGGGAGAATTTTATAGCGTGGCCCTTACCAACGGGCACATGCAGGCCGATACCGGCACCAAGATGATTCACATTGGTAAGAACACCAAGAGTACGATTATCAGCAAGGGTATCAGCGCCGACTATTCTAGCAACGCCTACCGCGGCGAAGTGAGCATCCGCAAGTCGGCTACGGGCGCCCGCAACTACACCCAGTGCGACAGCATGCTGGTAGGCGACAAGAGCGCGGCTCACACATTCCCCTACATCACCGTGGCCAACGCCAATTCCACCACCGAACACGAAGCCACCACCAGCCGCATTAGCGAAGACCAGCTTTTCTACTTCGAAAGCCGCGGCATCAAACGCGAAGACGCCATCCAGGCCATGGTGGGCGGCTTCTGCAAGGACGTATTCAAGGAACTTCCGGGCGAGTTTGCCACCGAAGCAAGGCAGCTTTTGACCCTCAAGTTGGAACATAGTGTGGGCTAGTCCCCACGCAAAAATTCCAAACACCTTATTTTTGGCTTATATTCCAAAAATTGCCGTTTTTCTGCCAAATTTTATAATAAATTGTAGATAATGGCAGTACAAGAACTGACATCCAACCAGAAGCACATCGTGGACGTGCTTCTCAAGAAGAATCCCGCCCTGAACCGCGAGATCCTGGAGAATGCTATTGTCTTTATTGCAGAGGCCCACAGCGGTCAGTACCGCAAGAGTGGCATGCCCTATACCGAGCACCCCTACGAGGTGGCCAAGATCCTTTCGGACCTGAAACAAGACCAGGCCACAGTCCTTGCAGGGCTGCTCCATGACGTGGTGGAAGACACCCCCCACACCCTAAGCGAAATTTCCGAAAAATTCGGCGACGACACCGCCTTCATGGTGGACGCCGTCACCAAGATTACCGCCGCCCAGCAAGAGAGCAAGACCGCCCGCAAGGCGGAAACCTACCGCAAGCTCATTACCGCCATGGCGAAAGACCCCCGGGTTATCATGATTAAGATTGCGGACCGCATCCACAACATGCGGACCATGCAGTACATGAAGCCCGAAAAACGCAAGGCCATTGCCCAAGAGACCCTGGACATCTACGTACCCCTCACCCACCGGTTCGGTCTGTACAAGCTGAAAACCGAACTGGAAGACCTGAGCTTCAAGTACGTGAACCCGGTAGAGTACCAGAAGCTGGTGGACGCCCTTATCGAGAATAAGGAAGCCCGCGAAAAGTACATCCAGTCTGTTATCGGACCGCTCCAGATCAAGCTTGCCCTAGAAGACTTTGACTGCACCATCCAGGGCCGCACCAAGAACATTTACAGCATCTACAACAAGATGATTGCACGGGGTTGCGAATTCGAGGACATCTTCGACATTTTCGCCATCCGCATTATCGTGGATACCATTCCCGAATGCTACCTGGCCCTGGGCTATGTCCACAACCTGTGGCCGCCCCTCCAGAGCCGTTTCAAGGACTACATCGCCACCCCGAAGCCGAACCTGTACCAGAGTATCCATACCACGGTCATCGGCCCCGAAAACAAGATGGTAGAAGTCCAGATCCGTACTAAGGACATGGACCTGACGGCAGAGAAAGGCTTTGCCGCCCACTGGGCCTACAAGCTGGAAACCCAGCACGAAGGCGAAGAACTGGCCTGGCTGGACCACATGGTCAAGCTCCAGTCCGAAATTTCGGACAGCCGCGAATACCTGGACTTTTTGAAGGTGGACCTGAAGCCCGAAGGGATTGTGGTGTTCACTCCCAAGGGAAACTCCATCGAACTGCCCGACGGGGCCATTGTGCTGGACTTCGCCTTCGCCGTGCATACCGAACTGGGCCTGCACTGCATAGGCGCCCGCATTAACGACGAAGTGGTGAGCCTGGATAAGCCCGTACCCCACGGGGCCACTATCCAGGTGTTAAAAAGCCCTACCCAGGAACCCAGCCCCGAATGGCTTGAGATGGTGACCACCACCAAGGCCAAGCAGGAACTGCGCAAGTGGATGAAATCCAGCATGCTCCAGCAGGCACGGGACCTGGGCCGCGAAATCTGGACCCGAGAACTTCGGCTTTCCAAACTGGAACGGGACAAGTTCCCCAGCGACGAGAAGATTAACAAGTACTTCGGTACTTCTAGCATCGAGAATTTTTACGAGAGGCTTGGCCAGGGAGAACTCCCGCTACAAGATGTCCACCGGTTCCTCTACGCCGGCACGGACATTCCCAAGGAAAGTTCCGCCCTCAGGTTCTTCCCCACCTTCAACAAAGACAAGAAGAGCCCCTACCAAGA
>CACZII010000122.1 GCA_902781185.1 Fibrobacter succinogenes | reverse complement strand
GGTTCCTGCTGGCCTTCGCCTTCGTTTTCGGAAGCGGGGCGTTCACGCAGCTGCAGCTGGTCCGGCGATACCGTCTGTCCGTTGGGCAGCGTGATGCGGATGTTCAAGATACGCATTGCCGTAAGGGTTGCGATCTTCTCGATGCAGCCTTCGAACATCTTGTAGCCTTCGTTCTTGTAGATCATCAGCGGATCCTTCTGGGCGTATCCGTGGAAACGGATGGCGTCCTTCAGCTGGTCCATGGCGTACAGGTGTTCTTTCCACACCTGGTCAATGGTCATGAGCAGGAACCGGCGTTCGATATTGCGGAAGTCGGCATCGGGGATAATCTTGGTGAGCTTGTCGTAACGGACCTTGCAGAGGTCGATGATTTCATCCAGCACCTGTTCTGGAGTCTTCTTGGTGGCATCGTCAAAGCTCAGGTTGTATTCCATGCCGAGAGTGCGCTGCAGGTCGGTGTGGAGCCCTTCCAGGTTCCAGTTTTCTACATAGCTCTTGGGCGGAATGTAGTTGCTGACCTTGATGTCGCAGGCGTCTTCGATGCGGTTCAGAATCTCATCGCGAACATCTTCGCCGTTCAGAATACGACGGCGCAGTCCGTAAATCACCTTGCGCTGTTCGTTCATCACGTTGTCGTAGTCCAGCAAGTGCTTACGGATGTCAAAGCTCTGGCCTTCTACGCGGCGCTGGGCGCTGCGGATAGAACGGCTCACGATGGGGTGGGTAATCACCTCGTCTTCGCCTACGCCAAAGCGGGTCATTAGGTTCTTGACGCTGTCGCCGCCGAAGATGCGCATCAGGTTGTCGTCCAGGCTCAAGAAATACTGGCTGGAACCCGGGTCGCCCTGACGGCCGGAACGTCCGCGCAGCTGGTTGTCGATACGGCGAGATTCGTGACGTTCGGTACCAAGGACGTGGAGGCCGCCTACTTCGGTAACTCCGGGGCCAAGGGCAATGTCGGTTCCGCGGCCAGCCATGTTGGTGGCGATGGTCACCTTGCCCTTGTAGCCGGCGAACTGGATGATTTCGGCTTCGCGGCTATGGTTCTTGGCGTTCAGCACCTCGTGGGGGATGCCTTCCTTTTCCAAAAGTCCGTGGAGGTGTTCGGACTTTTCGATGGAGGCGGTACCCACCAGCAGGGGCTGGCCCTTTTCGTGACGGTCCTTGATTTCGGCCACGATGGCCTTCCACTTGGCACCTTCGGACTTGTACACCATGTCCTGCATGTCCTTGCGGATACAGGGCTTGTTGGTGGGAATCACCCAGGTGTTCATGTTGTAAATCTTGATGAATTCCGTAGCTTCCGTCTCGGCGGTACCGGTCATGCCGCTGAGCTTTTTGTACATGCGGAAGTAGTTCTGGAAGGTAATGGTGGCAAGAGTCTGGTTCTCGCGACGGATCTGCACCTTTTCCTTGGCTTCGATGGCCTGGTGCATGCCGTTAGAGTAGCGGCGGCCTTCCATAAGGCGGCCCGTGTTCTCGTCCACGATGATGATTTCGCCGTCACGGACAATATAGTCCACGTCGCGTTCGTACAGGTGCCAGGCGCGTAGAGCCTGGTCCAAGAAGTGCACCCAGTCTGCGTGTTCGCCGTACAGGTTGGTAATCTGCATCAGGCTTTCTACGTGGTTCACACCCTTTTCGGTAAGCTGGATGTTCTTGTCCTTCTCGTCGACGGAGAAGTCCTTGTTCTTGATGAGCTTCTGGGCAATTTCGTTGGCCTTGGCGTACTTGTCGGTGGCGTCTTCGGCAGGACCGCTGATGATAAGAGGCGTACGGGCCTCGTCAATCAAGATGGAGTCCACTTCGTCCACGATACAGAAGTTCAGTTCCCGCTGCACCAGCTGGCTGGGTTCTACCGCCATGTTGTCACGGAGGTAGTCGAAACCGAATTCGTTGTTGGTACCGTAGGTCACGTCGCTGTTGTAGCTCTTGCGGCGCTGTTCGGAATTGAGGCCGTTTACGATCAGGCCAACGGTGAGTCCCAGGAACTGGTATACCAGGCCCATCTGCTTGGCGTCACGGCCGGCCAGGTAGTCGTTCACGGTCACCACGTGTACGCCATGTCCAGAAAGACCGTTCAGGTAAACAGGGAGTGCTGCGGCCAGGGTCTTACCTTCACCGGTGGCCATTTCAGCGATGGCGCCTTCGTGGAGTACCAGGCCGCCGATCATCTGCACGTCGAAGGGCATCATACGGAAAGGTTTGACCGATTCGGGGTAGAGCTCGCGGACCTTTGCGTAGAGAGCGGCGGGCAGGTAGACTTCCCACTCGTTCTTGCCGGCGGCCAGTTCTGCCTTGGCGGCATCGGCGGCAGCCTGAAGCTCGGTGCCCAGGCGGCTGAAGTCAAATTCAAATTCGGGCTTGAAGATGTTGAAGATACCGAGCCTACGGTCGCAGGCTTCTTGGCATACGGCAAAGGCCTCTACCTTGATGTCTTCGAGGGTGGCGCCGTTTTTCAGCTTTTCGCGGAATTCGGCACTCTTTGCGGCCAGGGCGGCATCGTCCAGGGCCTCCATAGCCTGCCGGGCGGCATGAATCTTGGCGATAACGGGCCTAAGCTGTTTTACCTTGCGTTCGTGGGGCGTACCAAAGATCTTGTGGAGTACGGTATCGACTACGCTCATTTCATTTCCTTTATACTGCCGGGGGCAATGGCCCGCGGACACTGTTAAAAATTACGGCGAAAAGATAGAAAAAGGTAAGAAAACCTTTGCCTTAAAATACTTGAAATAACGAGGCAATTGGCTATATTTCCAATAATTCTAGGGAGTTTATTATGGATTGGAAGGTGATTGCCCTTGCTGGGGTACTCTGTACCCAGGCGTTTGCTAACGAAAAATACGAATGGGGAAACGTCCGTTTTGACGGCGGCGGATTTGTGTCTGCCGTGATTTTCCACCCGAAACAGGAAAACCTGCTTTACGCCCGCACCGATGTGGGCGGCATCTACCGCTTTGACTTTTCGACAAAGACTTGGGTCCCGCTGATGGATTTCATCTCTGAAAATGACAAGGGACTTTATGGAACGGAAGCCTTTGCGTTGGACCCTACGGACCCGAAGCGTATTTATGTTTTGGCTGGAACGAGTTATTTTAGCAAGGGCAATACCGCCGTGCTCCGGAGTACGGATTATGGAGTCACATGGGATACGAGCTATGTGGAAATGCTTGCCCACGGTAACGGCATGGGACGCCAGACTGGCGAGAAGTTGGCCGTGGACCCGAACAAACCGAATATCCTTTTTTGCGGTAGCCGTACCAAGGGGCTCTACAAGAGTACCGACTATGGCAAGACTTGGACTAGCGTTTACAAGGTGGCTCTCTCCGATGCGACAGGGGATGCCTTGAATGGCGTAAACGGTATCAGCTTCGTGCTGTTTGACGGCGCTCGGGGCACAAACTCCGATGGTTCTACGAAGACGATTTACATGGGTATCTCCGAAAAGTCGAAGGGCAATCTGCTGGTCAGTAAAAATGGTGGTGCCGCCTGGGATACTGTGCCAGAAGGTCCCGCAGAATTGATGCCCCATCGCGCAAAGATTGTGGGCGATGATATGTATATCACCTATGCCGACGGCCCCGGCCCTTACAATATTGCCAGGGGTGCGGTTTACAAGTACAACGTCAAGTCGGGCGCCTGGACAGACATTACGCCCTCTGACGATGGCGAGAAGAACGCTTGTTCTTATGGTGGCATTGCCATTGACCCGAAGGATTCCAAGCATATTGTTGTTTCGACGCTGGGCCAGTATACGGGTCGCCATGTAACTAAGGATGAAAAGGAAAACTACGGTGACCGCATCTACGTAACTACCGATGGTGGCGTAAACTGGGCCCATGGTCAGCATTACGAAGACGTTCCGAATATAGACCCCAATGGAAATGCTTGGATTGCCGGTAATGCCATCCACTGGGCAGGTTCCCTGGAAATCAATCCCTTCAACAACAAGGAAGCCTGGGTCACCAGCGGAAATGGTATTTTCCAGACAGACGACATTACGGCAAAGGTTCCCCTGTGGAAATTCCAGTCCAAGGGAATTGAGGAGACCGTGCCTCTCGACATCGTGAGCATTCCGGGTGGGCCACTGGTAACGGCCATCGGTGACTACGATGGAGCCGCTTATAGCAATATCAACAAGAGCACCCCCCGTCACAAGCCTACCATAGGCACAACCGAAAGCATGGGCTATGCACCTCTCAGCGGTTCCCTGCTGCGTACCGGTGTGATAACGAAGTACTATACCTATGAATCCAAAAATTTCAATGTTATGTATCGCTCTGATGACTTGGGCGTTACATGGGATTCCTTGAAATCGGAACTCAAGGGCGGCAAGGGATTGGTGGTACTTTCTGCTGATGGCAAAGTGATTCTCCACAGGCCCGACCAAAGTTCTGTCGTTTACCGCACAGCTGACAATGGTGCCACCTGGACGGCCGTAGATCTTGACGGTGGCCAGACGAAGTATTCCCGCATCGTAGCCGATCCGGTAAATACAGAAGTGTTTTACGTGGTGGATCAGCAAGCCAATCTGTTCCGTTCAGCCGATGCCGGCAAGACATTCGAAAAGTATGGCGCATCCCTTAAGGACGAGGGTAACGGCAAATACTACAATGGCGGAGGCCTTATCCGTACGGTTCCTGGCAGGGAAGGCCACCTGTGGGTGCCTCTGGACCAGTCCCAGCAGTGGCTGGAAAAGGGCTTTAGCGAGAATGGCCTTGCCTACACCGAAGACGGCGGCAAGACCTGGAACCGTTGCGACGGTGCAAGTACCGCTATAGCCGTGGGTATCGGCAAGGCCAAGGAAGGTGCCAGTTACGAGACTATCTTCATCTGGGGCGCTGCTAAGGAAGGTGACCCGATTGGCATTTACCGCAGTACCGATAAGTGCAAAACCTTTGTGCGTGTGAACGATGACGCCCACCAGTATGGCGGTCCGGGCAACGGAAACTTTGTGCAGGGCGACATGAACTACTTTGGCGTGGTATACATGAGCACGGTGGGCCGCGGCCTAATCGTAGGCGCCCCTGAGGGGACCGAGTTCGTGGATGGCCTTAAGCGTGTCAATGTCTCTGTTGGAACCTATATGCAGCTGGAGAAGCGGACCCTGTATGTAAGCGCTCCCGCAGGGAAGCCTTTCTAGGTTGCCTATGGGCAGGTATATTGTGCAGCTGGAATCGCCTGCCGGGCGTACGCTCAACCGGCGTGGCGTTATGATAAGGTAACAACAAAGACTCCTACGTCATGGCGGCCTCCGAGCCGCCATCTAGATTGATGCCTTTGGCATCCTTGGCTACAGCTCGGATATAGAATTACAAGTAATTCTGCATCTCTCGCCTTGCTCAAGTTTCCGGCTCAAGGCCGGAATGACGCAGTACTTGAAACTTGTGTAATCAAGTATGTAATGCCTAATTAGTAGTTCTCGGCGTTGACTTCGAAGTATGCCTGGGGGTGTGCGCATACGGGGCAAAGGGCCGGAGCCTTGGTGCCCACCACAATGTGACCGCAGTTGCGGCATTCCCAAACCTTCACCTCGCTCTTGGCGAAAACTTCTTGCATTTCCACGTTCTTCAGCAGAGCGCGGTAGCGTTCTTCGTGGTGCTTTTCGATGGCGGCCACCATGCGGAACTTGGCGGCCAGGGGCTTGAAGCCTTCGGCTTCGGCGGTCTTGGCAAAGCCTTCGTACATGTCGGTCCATTCGTAGTTTTCGCCATCGGCGGCCTCTTTCAGGTTTTGGGCGGTGTCGCCGATGCCATCCAGTTCCTTGAGCCACATCTTGGCGTGTTCCTTCTCGTTGTCGGCGGTTTTCAGGAATAGGGCGGCAATCTGTTCAAAGCCTTCTTTTT
>CACZII010000121.1 GCA_902781185.1 Fibrobacter succinogenes | reverse complement strand
GCTGCGGAATAAGCCGTGCCCTACCCTCCATGGACAAGTGTCGATGACGCTGCCCGTCTGTTACAAGACGGACAGGTCGTTGCTATACCTACAGAAACCGTTTACGGCCTGGCAGGCAATGCCTATAACCCGGAGGCGCTGGCCAAGATTTTTGCGGCCAAGGAACGCCCTACCTTCGACCCCCTGATTGTCCATATAGCCGACATCGCTCAGTTGCAGGATATCGCCCAAGACATTCCCGATGCAGCCTACCGACTGGCCGAAGCCTACTGGCCGGGCCCCATGACGCTGGTGCTCCCCAAGAAGGACTGCATTCCGGACCTGTGCACCAGCGGATTGCCATCGGTGGCGGTGCGTTTCCCGTCGCACCCCATTGCCCAAGAAATTATCAAGAAGTCGGACCTGCCTTTAGCGGCCCCCAGCGCGAACCTATTCAAGCATGTAAGCCCCACTACGGCCATGCATGTAGCCGAGCAGCTTAGCGACCGCATCGCGGGCATTGTAGATGGTGGTCCCTGCCAAGTAGGTGTAGAAAGTGCCATCGTCTCGCTACTAGGAGAAATCCCTACCATTCTAAGACCCGGAGCCATTACCGCCGAAATGGTGGAGAAGGTTCTCGGCAAGGTCAAGCTTGGCATTTCCAGCTCCAAGCCGGGCCAGCCCATGACGGCGCCAGGGCAGTGCGATACCCACTACAGACCACAGGTACCGCTATATTATGGGCCAATAACAAAAGACTTTCAGTTGCCAACCCGCACAGCGAGAATCGCATTCGGGAATACGGAAGGCCCCGTTCCAGAGACCGTTAACTTGTCTAAAACCGGAGACTTGGTAGAGGCCACCGCCAAGCTCTACGCCCTGATGCACGAACTGGACAAGCCCGAATACGACTTGATTCTGGTGGACCCCATTCCAGATGCGGGGCTCGGCATGGCGCTAAACGACAGGCTCCGCCGCGCAAGCATCAAGAAGTTATCATAAAGTGCATGGATCCTCGCCGGAGTTTATCCCGCACTTGATGCGGGACGAGGATGACCCCGGGTCAAGCCCGGGGCAGGCTCAAGGGAAGGCATACGACAAAGGGCTTCGGAAAATACCGAAGCCCTTCGTTGCAATCTCAAGTAGTAGAATTACTTTTCGATTTCGTATTGAGCAACCAGGTTGCCTTCAGCGTCAAGAGCGCGGACAACGTTTTCGTCGCGCTGGAGAGTGAGGTTAGCCTTTTCGCCGTTAGCAGCGGTCACTTCCACAGAGAGAGTACCGTCAGCATTCTTGACAGCGGCGATGGAGTTGCCCTGGTCATCCTTCTCGAAGTAGGAATCGCCAGAAGCGAGAGGGTTGGAACCAGTCCAGAATTCGATGGTATTCAGCACAAGACCGTCCACGAGGAACAGGCAGATGCCGTACACCGGCAACCAGAACAGGATGAAGTGAACGATGGAGTTAATCCACTTATCACCAAGGGTTCCGTTCCAATCGTGAAGCTTGTTGAAGCAAGCGTTCTTGCCATAGCAGCCGGAAAGAACGATCATGCCTGCGCAGAGAAGGGTAACAATACCTTTTTTCATTGTTTTTTACTCCTTAAGGATTGAGTTTATCGTATTACGACGAAAAAAATATAACTAAAAGGGGGTAATTTTGGCTATACACATTAAAAAGGACTTATTTTTTTGATAAGGCTCACACATGGCTTAATGTACGCACTTTATGCGTGGAATCGCAGGTCGTGTCCTCACCCCTATTGACCACATGCCACGGACTTCGTCATTTTATTAAATTCAATAAATAACGACATGAAAGAAGCTAGAGCCGTAAAGTTTTCCCAAAGCACCATATTCAAGAGCCTATTGCTAACCGAGCCCAACTGCGGCAGATGGTCATCGCCGCAAACAACGAAATCCGCCTTTTCGCAAACCGCATTATCTTCTTGACCCATACAACCGAAATCCAGAGCCTAGACTCCGCCACAGCCGGGGCCTACCTGAACAGCGACAATATCGCCTCCCTTTTTAACGACGACGAAACAATTAACCTCTATGACGACGCAAATCACCTGATCTGCGAAAGGGAAAACGATTTTGCCGACGAAGAAGTCCATCTCCATACCGACATCACAAAGATACCCAAGCACAATTCCTACTTTGGCCCCTGGTGCATCGATGACGAACATTCCATGCCGACCCGCATATTCGCATCGGAAGTCGTCAAGGACGGGAACAACCACGGCATCCTGCTTGCGAACTTTTCTTTTTCACGTCTAGAAAAATACTTTGCCGACTGCAAGGTGGGGAAAAACGGATTCGTAATAGCCATCTCTGAAAAAGGCGAAATTCTGTACCATCCCAGTTTCAAGGAAACGGGACGAAAACTGATGAAAATCACGGACCTAGGCTTTGATCACTTTGATCCGCAAAGGTACGAAGTTCCAACGCCTTCCTTTGTCAAGCTCAAAAGTGGCAAGGAATACCTGGTCAACTATGAATACAGTCACCTTTTCCATTTTGGACTGCTTACACTACAACCCAGAAAAGAAATCGAGGACATGGCTTCGGCCATTAAAAAGTCCAGTCTGCTGTTCCTCATAGGCACATGCATTGTCACTTGCCTTATCTCGCTATGGATGTTCCTCATTTTAGGGAAGCCCCTGAACAAGCTGATTGGGCACATGAAAAAGATTACCAACGGCAATCTTGACGTTCCCGAAATTCGGTTCGGTGGACGCAATAACGAAGTGGGACAGCTTTCCAAGGCATTCAACATAATGTACGGCACCATCAGACGCCAGTTCAAGGAACTGCAATCCCATAGGGAAATCCTGGAACAGGAAGTTAACGAACGAACGCAGGAATTGGAAGAAGCCAACAAGAAACTACGCATCATGTCCCGTACGGACGAACTGACAGAACTTCCCAACCGTCGAAGCATTCACGAGTGTATCGAAAACGAGATTAGCCGCATTTCCAGGACACACAAGCCATTGTGTTTTGTCTTTATCGACATTGACCATTTCAAGAAGATTAACGATACCTATGGCCATTCCTGTGGCGACGAGGTGCTGAAGTCCGTTGCCCAGACCATACGCGGGCTCTTGCGGAATTATGATATCGTGGGCAGGTATGGCGGTGAAGAGTTCCTAGTCCTGCTCCCCGAGACAGACTTGGATGGAGCCACCATAGTGGCAGAACGATTCCGGGAACAGGTAGAAGAACAGTCCATCAAGTATGCGGATTATATCATCAGCGTGACTATCACCCTGGGCGTTTCCAAGTATGACGGACGTCTCGGAGCCGACCGCAGCATTCAAATGGCAGACAAGGCCCTTTACGAGGGCAAGGAAGCCGGCAGGAACAGGGTCGTGGTCTGGACCCCAGACAGGACATCCGAAGAAGATTACCGGGCCGCAGCCATAGAAATGGCCCGGCATAGATAAACTAATGGGGAATGAGCATCAGGTTCTGCTTAAGGACCTTCAGCTGCTGCTTTGAAAATTCCCTCATCGTGTTTTCAGAACTCACGGGGAACATGAACAGATAGGCATCAGGGCAATCTTCCTCGTTGAAATCAGCCCCATAAGCCTTTTTATCCAGCATCCTAAATACATGATTGGGCATGTAGAAATCCGAGCCCCCCTTACCTATCGCCTTCTTATAGAGCCCGCTCTCTAGGAGCTCAGGGCAAGAAGGGGTATCGTCAAAACCATCTTCCAGAATAGACAAGTCTTGATAGCCCTCCAGGTCTGCCAGGGTGGAGGTGGTGTGCTTGAGCCCAAAGAAATGGCCCGACTCATGAACCGCTACCTTCACAATTTCTTTTGCCGAAAGCGCACGTACTCCTGTAGTCGTAAGGGTATGGCTCCCCACGATAACCGCACTCCCCTCACCGCCTTTAAGATTAGAAGCAAACAGAGCGGCATAACCCAAAACATTCATTTCTTCAATACGGTGGACAAGGGCGATATCCAGGGCCTCGGTAACACCTTTTTCAGGCCAGTTTCCCAATTCATAAAGGGGATTTTCTTCTGATACAGGACCTGCGTACCAATACTTATTTGACGGGTACTTATTCCCTAAAGTCGGATGCTTCGCCGCGTAATTAACATAGATGGTATCTATGACAAAACTGGTATAGCTCTTGCGGAAGGCCTTGATTAGCATTCTTGCAAGGTCATTCATATCGGAGACGCCCTCTATAGGTTCAATCAGCCCCACTGAAATCAGGTTCAGGGAAAGATGGTTGGAATACTTACCAGATCCCTCCAACATGACATTGGAAGTCTTTCCCTTGTAATAGTCGTCATTCTGTACCAGGGTAAGCCCCCAGAGAGACCTTTCATTTTCTTCGCAGGCAAAGGTAAAGACATAACGTCCATTGATGATTTCGGGTTTTATCGTCGTCATTTTGTACACGCCGTAACCCTCGCCGCTACGATGTCCATAGAAACGAAACAGTTGCATTTTGGGAGCATCGTAAGCAGAGTCAACGTCAAAAGAGAGCGTGTACAGACCACCCGGATGCACTATCATCATGACACCTGTAGAAAGGTGCGATGCGACAGAGTCACCCGGTGCGGGATCATTGGGAAACAATGCGTAAAGTTCCTTGTCCCTAGGGAAAACAGTCTTCTCCGATTCGGAATCTTCGGCACAAGCGAGAAGGGAAAAAAGGAAACTGCATGTAAAAAAGAAAAAAATGAACAGGGAGCAGGCTTTTTTTGCGACAAAAAAGCGTCTTATACTGAGAGGAACAAAAAAAGACTGCCAGACCATAGCCAAAAGGTACAAAAACAAGCCCCATAGGATTATACAGAATGAAGTTTTTTTCTTCTTTTCGAGAACTAGCAATCCCACTAGCAGGGAAACCCGCCTTGGTCGCCGCATTGACACTGATGGCAACTATAGCAGCGATGGAAACGCCTCAATACGGGGCCATTCTCTTGATTATATTGTGGGCACTCGTCCATGTTTTTGGGAAGTTCCTCCAGAAGGTTGTTCTTGTGTCGCTACTGGCGGGAATGACTAGTATTCTATTTGGGGAGTGGAAGGTGCCGGCGCCGACGCATTCGGGATTGAAAATGTCCGCGAGGTCGGTAGCACAAGTGCCGCCTAGTGAGGGGTGCGGAACCGTCGAGGCCGTGCTCCCCCGAAGTAACGGCGTAGCGTTTATTGTAAAGGCAACAATCTCTATCGGCGACGGCTATCGCAAAAATGGTGCCGAAATAGTCCGCGTGCGGCTTACTGAAAAGCGGAAGTTGCCCCGTGTGCCGGAACCCGGAGATTCCCTCTGCTACGAGGCGGCCTGGTACCCGGTGGAGCCTCCGACGGTTCCCGGGGCGTTTGATACCCGCAAATGGCTAGACAGTCAGGGGCTCATGGCCTACGGGAAGTTCAAACATTGGAAAAGTTGGCGTGGCAGTTGGAATCCCGAGCGGAGCTTTTACCATTTCAGGAACTGGATTAAGGCAAGGCTCTCCCGGTTTTTGGACCCTGCGGAAACGGGACTTTTGATGGGGCTTTTGGCCGGGGACAGGAGTGGCATACCCGAGGCCCTGCGAAGCGACTTTCAGCGGTCGGGACTGGTTCATGTTCTGGCTATTAGCGGTTTCCATGTTGTTTTGCTGGCAGGGCTTCTGATGACGTTTCTGAAGGCGACGGGACTCCCCCACAGGATTGTGCGGGTGGTGGGAATATTGCTCCTTGCCATCTACGTGCCCGTTACCGGAGGCTCCCCTGCAGTGACCCGTGCGGTCATCATGTTTGCCGTACCGCAAGTGGGCATGCTTTTCCAACGGCCGGCGAGTGCGCTGAACAGCCTAGGAGTGGCACTTATCTTTATACTCTTGCCGAACCCCCAGGTACTCTGGAATCCGGGCTTCCAGCTTTCGGCGGCAGCCACCGTGGGAATCATTCTCGGCTCTAGCCACAATCCTCTGAAAGCGTTACCCGAAGGCCTTTTGAAGAACAGGCTATGGGGCAAATTCCAGAGTTTTATACTGGAGCCCACCTACACCACCGTCTGCGCCACCCTGGCGACGGCGCCATTCCTGATTTATCATTTCAAGACCCTCGCTCCCCTCGCATGGCTCGGGAATATTGTCATCGTGCCGTTGATTTCTTGGGGTATGGAGGCGGGACTTTTTGCGCTGATGTCGCCCTTCGACTTTCTGACGGAGACCTTCTGTAGCGCCGCCTCGGTCCTGCTTAGGTGTGCCAGCCTACTGACACGCCTACTTTCCGAATCCTCGGCGGCTTCCGTAACGGTGGGGCCCTACCCGCCCTTTGTGCTGTTGCTGATGGGATTTGTATTTGCGCTACTCCCCAGTACTCGCAGGAGCCGGCTGGGAGGGATATTCTTTGTCTTAGGCATTTTGTTTTTTAGCTGTTTCTACTTTGTATGTAACTATAGGGATGTGATACGTCCATCCTGGAAACTGACCGCCATCGACATCGGGCAAGGGGATGCCATCCTGATCACCACACCTTCGGGCAGGAATATTCTGATTGACAGCGGACCAAATGACCGCAGGGATTCCGGCAAGGACATCATCGTACCGTTCCTGCGGCACTCAGGAATCCTCACGCTGGATGCCCTTGTGGTGACCCACGCCGACGCCGACCATTTTGGAGGGGTCCTCGGAATTGTGGGGAGTTTCCCTGTAAAGGAACTCTGGGTCAGCGAATGCGCAAGGATTGAACCGAAATCCGCCTGGATTAAAACGATGGCCGTGGCGCTGGAGCGGGGAATCCCCCTGCGGGATATCGGCCGGGGCTTCACCTGGTCCGAGAACTTTTTCGAGATTCGGGCCCTGCACCCTGTTTCTAGCGATAAGTGCGCCGAGACCAACGAAGAAAGCATTACCCTCCGGGTGAAGGGCCTGGGGCATTCTGCCATCTTGACCGGCGACCTGACGGTAGCCGGCGAAAAGAAAATACTCCGGTCTCACGCCTTCTTGAAAAGCGACGTGCTGAAGCTGGGCCATCACGGCAGCAAGACGTCTAGCAGCAGGACCTTTCTGACGGCGGTAGGCCCAAGACTCGCCCTGGTCTCCAGCGGCCGGAAAAACCGGTTCCGCCACCCCCACAAGCAGGTGGTGGAACGGCTCGATTCCCTGGGAATCCCTTACCTAAATACAGCCACTCGAGGAACCATTACCGTGCAGTTCACCCCCGA
>CACZII010000120.1 GCA_902781185.1 Fibrobacter succinogenes | reverse complement strand
GACGAACCGACCAACGACTTGGACATCGAAACGTTGCAGGCTTTGGAACAGGCTATCCTCAAGTTCGCAGGCTGCGCCGTGATCATCTCCCATGACCGCTGGTTCCTGGACCGCATCGCAACCCACATCCTCGCTTACGAGGGCGATTCCAAGGTGGTATGGTTCGAAGGCAACTGGAGCGAGTACGAAGCCGACCGCCGCAAGCGTCTCGGCGAAGATGCCGACAATCCGAAGCCCATTAGGTACAAGACTCTCACGAGACAGTAATTCCTGTTTTCAACAGGCAAAAATACCCCAGAATGGCTCTGGGGTATTTGCTTTTTATTCTGGTTTTTATATATTACTGAAAGGATGGGTAAGTCAAAAGGAGCAAACCATGAAAGTTCTCTTACTGCTTTTCGTCGCAGTTACCCTATCCTTCGCCCAATGGGGCGGTGGCGGTGGTGGCAAAACTCTAAATGACTACAAAAAAGAGTCTGTCTCGGGCAGAGATATCCATGTCTATGCTCCAAGTAATCTTGCACCGAAGAGTCCGTTGCTCATTTCGTGCCATGGCATGGACCAGGATCCTAACTACCAGCAGGAAAATACCCACTGGGAGGATGTAGCTGATACGGCTGGCTTTGTCGTTGTTTATCCTAGGGGTGGCACGGGTATGAGCACTTGGGATATTACGGGTGATAAGGATACCAAGTGGATGGTTGAAATTATTGCGCAGATGGTCCATGAATACGACATTGATGAAAAGCGCGTTTACCTTTCTGGTTTTTCCATGGGAGGCATGTTTACCTATAATGCAATGAGCAAGATTGCCGACAGGATTGCCGCCTTTGCGCCTACTTCCGGTACGAATGTGATGGGAGCTTCGAAGGCTCAACGCCCTGTTCCTATCATCCATCCTCATGGAACGAGCGATGACGTTTTGTATTATAACCAGGTGGAAAGCTTTATCAAAAATTACCGTGATCAGTTCAACTGCCCTGCACAGGCGGAAGTGCAGGATAACTACCCTCATCAGGGAGAAAAGGCTACGATGTACACTTGGGGCCCCTGTGACGACGGTGTCTACATCAAGCACATGAAGCTTGAAGGGCGAGGTCATATGCCTTCGAAGAACGAGGTTTCGGATATCTGGAACTTTTTGAAGCAGTATTCCCTGGACGGTGTCGTTGCGACTATCGAAGTTCCGACGGACAGGGATTCCGTGTTTAATGGCTCCTTCTCGGATTCGCTCAAGCTTGCTGGCTGGAAACTGAACAGCTATGGCGGCGAGGGTACATTGAAATACAGTGATGGCGCGGCGGAAATCAATGTGACCAGTGTGGCGGAAAATGCTTACGGGGTCCAGATGATTCAGAACGGGATTCACTACGAAAAAGGCGAAAGCTATAAGCTGACGTTTGAAGCCTATGCAACGCAGGCAAGAACTTTAGAGGTGAATGTGGAGAAGGATACCGAACCTTGGACCAGCTATTTAGGTGAGGCAAAGACATTTGATGTAGGGACTGAGAAAAAGACCTTTGAAGTTGAATTTGTCATGAACGAAGACACCGACGAAAATGGCCGTGTTTCTTTTAATGCGGGCCTTTTTACGGGCAGTATCTTTATTGACAATGTGGTCCTGACCAAGGCTAGCGACGTGTCTGGTTTTGCCGACAGAAAACTGGAACTGTCCAGAGAAAGGATTTACAGCGTGTACGATGTGAGTGGTTCCTTTGTCTGTAAGCTTAAAGCTACTCGCGTGGGTGATATCCAGGTGAGGTTGAATTCCATGAACTTGGGCAAGGGACTTTATGTTGTTCGTGGCGGTCCTTTTAGCCGTGTATTCTCTGTGAAATAAGAATTCCATGCTCCACGTTTTTAGACACGAAATCCGCCTGATATTCCGGGACCCGAAATTCTGGATTCCCTTCGTCATCCCGCCGGTGATTCTGGCGGCGAGCCAGGGGATTGCGGTCTCCCGCTATGGCGGGCAGATTATGGAAGGCATGGAAGGCTACATGATGCTTTTGCTGGGGTGCCTCATGGCGCCCATGGGGGCACCCTTGGCCGGAGATTCCTTTGCGGGGGAGCGGGAGCGCAATTCCCTGGAGCTTTTGCAACTTTCTCCGATAAAGCCTTCCACGCTTTTCTGGGGCAAGATGCTTGCCATACTCCCTTTCCCGGTGGTGTTCGCCCTTTTGGCCCAGTCGGCCTACTGGCTTGCCCATCCCGATATTCCTGCGGTGTCCGCGGTGGCTTCTATCCTGGGTGCCCTTTCGGCGGTGCTCCTCACCACGGCGTTTTCCCTGATGCTCTCGCTCCGGGTAAAAACGGTGCGGGCGGCGGCCCACATTTCCCTGTTCCTGATTGTGCCGCTGCTCCTTCTGGTGCAGATGTTCCACGAGGTGTTCTTGCAGGGGCTGTTGTTGCCTGCGGTGACCTTGGCGGCTTCCGTCGTCTTGTGTGCTGTTTCCGTGAGCCTTGGGCTCCGGCGGTTCGTGTCCCTCTAGGGCACAAACATACAAAACACTTTTATTTTTCTTTGCGTTAGAAAAAAGTAAGCAAATTGTAGATAAATTCGTGGGATTCATTTCTAACTTTGGGGCCGAATTCCTCAAAACAGAGAAGGTCCCCTCATGAAACTCCCCAAAATTATCGGCCTTATGGGCGCTTTTTCGTCCCTGGCCCTGGCTAGCGGCCTGAATACCAACACCAACCAGTCCGCGGCCTATCTGCGCAATGTGGCCCGCTATGCCACCATCGAGGCGGACGCTCCCTACTACAACCCCGCCGGAACGGCCTTCATGACCGACGGTTTCCACATTTCCCTCAACTCCCAGGCCTTCTGGCAGAGCCGTAACACCTATACGGAATCCCCGCTGTTCGGTGGCGAAAAGAAGTTCCGCGGCAAGGCCCAGATTCCCGCCATGCCCAGCGCCCTTGTGACCTGGCACCGTGGCAACCTGGCCCTTTCGGGTTATTTCGGAATCACCGGTGGCGGTGGCGCCCTGAACTACAAGGACGGATTCCCCTCCTTTGACGTGGCCGTGGCCCAGATTCCCGGAATGCTGACCCAGAACGGTCTCGAAACGACGGATTACGATGCGGACATTTCTTTGACGGGAACCTCCTACATATTCGGTTTTGCCCTGGGTGCCTCTTACCGCATTGTGGACTTTGCCTCTATCTACCTTGGTGCCCGCTTCAACTACGCCTACAACCACTACGAGGGCGAATTGAAGAATATCAAGGTGAACCCGAAGAACGAACTTCTCGGGCTGGACGGTAGCATGGTGGATGCCGCCTCTACCTTCAAGAACGTTTCTGATTACCTGGCCGGCAAGGCAGGGGAGGCCGCCGGTGCTGCCGAGCAGTATGCCGCCGCCGCCGAAAAGTACGCCGCCGCCGGTGACAAGGCTTCTGCCGCCCAGAGCAAGGCTGCCGCCGAACAGTACGCTGCCCAGGCCGAAGAACTCATGATCAAGTCCAAGACCCTGGAGGCCGTGGCCACCCAGGTTTCCGACAAGGAACTGGACGTGGAACAGACGGGCTACGGCATTACCCCCATCGCGGCCCTTGCCATCAATTACAAGCGCCTCTCCTTTGGTCTGCGTTTTGAATACAACACCTCCATCGAGATGGAAAACGACACCAAGGTGAACCAGGTGGGCCTCGACAGCTACAATGACGGCGTCAAGGGCGACAACGACATTCCCGCCTCTATCTATGCTGGCCTTACCTACTCCCTGCTGGACAACCTGCGCTTGAGCCTGGGTTATGGCCACTGGTTCGATTCCAAGGCGAACTTGCCTGGCAAGCAGGAAAAGTACGCCGACGATACCGACGAGTTTCTCTACGGCGTGGAAGTGGATTTCTTGACTCGCTGGACCTTGAGCGGCGGCGTGCAGGTGACCCGCTACAACCTGTCCGACGAATACCTGAGCGAGATGAACATCATTTTGGACAACACCACTTTCGGTTTCGGCCTTGCCTTCAGGGCCACCGACTGGCTCAAGTTCAACCTGGGCTATTTCCACTCCCTGTACAACGACTGGGAAGAAAAGGTGGAATACGGCAAGAACACCTACAAGCGTGAAAGCCGCGGCGTAGGCGTCGGCATCGATCTGGATATTTAATTTCTTGGGGCCTGCCCCCGGACTTTACCCCAACTGTCACCCCGGCCACGATGCCGGGGTCGCTTGTTTTAGGCCATTCTCTGTATCTATTGCGTATTCAGCTTACATTTGTAAACTTTCTTTAACAAAAAAAACAACGCAAGGCTTATGTGGTATTGACTACAGGGCCTCTAGAATATATATTTGTACAAAGTAAAACCCGTCTGGAGGTCTTTTTTTTATGTCAAAACGAATTGTAAACAAAAATACAATTGTCCTGGCCTCGGCAATCTGCGCTGCCAGTTTTGGCCTGGTGGCTTGCGGCAGCGATTCCAATGGCAGTGGCCCCAATAGTCAGGGCGATGTCTGCTCCGTTACAAAGAATGGCAACAGCCTCACCGTGAAAATGGAGGCGAATGGGGCGGTTACTACCACCATTTATGAATTTGGCGAAGACGGCAATATGGCTTCCCAGTCCACTGTTACCGACGTGGGGGCTGGCGGAGAATCTGCCTGCAAAGACATGAATGTGGAAGGTGTTTCCGAAGCTAGTTTCGAAGATGGTAAGTGCACCGTGAAGACGACGGTAGGACTTATGCCCGGAACTATCGACCAACTGCAACAGGCTCAGCAAATGGCTTGCGATAAGGCAAACGAGGCTGTCAAGCCTGCGAGCAATAGTTCCGGCAAGAGCGGTTCTTCTGGCAAGAGTGGAAGTTCCCAGGGAGGCGACGGTGACGATATCTGCTCCGTTACCAAGACGGCAACAACGGTTACAGTGAAAACCAATGACGATGGTGACGCTTCTACCGTCGTGTATGTGTTTGCAGGTGGAAAACTCACTTCGGAGGTTATGACCAGCGACCTCTCTGCCTTGGGAGATGATGCCACTGCGGAGGCGGTCTGCAAGGCTGGCGCTGCAGCGGGTGGCTCCGCAAGTTATGAAAAGGGCGGCAAGTGTACCGTCACTCTTGATATAGGGTCTACCGGCCTTGATCTGTTGGGCAACATGACTCTGGACGAACTTTACGAGGATAACAAGGAAACATGTGAAGCCATGAAGGCTGCTGTTAACCCCTCAAGCAGTGGTAGTGAGGGCACCACGCCCGGTTCTTCGGGCTCCGGCAGCACCACCAAGTCCTCCGCCAGCGCAGGCCCCAAGGAGAAGGTGGAATCATGTATACTGCCTCTTACAATGACCGCGTGCGCACCTTCTTCAACACTGTCGACGAGTACACCTTCTTCGATGACAATGCCGAGACCAAGGATTCTTCTGGTTGGTGGTTTAGCTTTGATGACAGCGCAGACAAAGGCTCTTCCATGGTGTTCCTGCAATATGGGGTGGGTGTTGACGCAGAAATAGACCTGGTCTACAAGAATTGGTCTGAGGAAGGTTCGGGCAAAAACATTTACATGGCACCCCATCCGTATCCGTATGGTGCCATCGGGTTTAACATGTCTCCCACGGGGGGAGCTGTAGATATGTCTGATTGGGAGGGTATATGCGTTACCTATTCTGCTACGGACCCCTTGGAACTTACCTTAAAAAGTTCTCTTGATGGAGAAAGTTCTTGGTATGCACCGTTGCTCAGCGCCAGCATGAAGACGGTGAACCTCAAGTTCAGTGCGACTACCTTTGGTCAGCCCACATGGTCGAAATCCTATCCATCGTTTAGTCAAGCCCTTTCCATGGTGGAGGCTATTCACTTTAAGTATTCCAACGATGAGTCGGGTGTGAGCTGCACTGTCTCGACAGGGTCCTTCTGCCCGACAAGCGCCATCAACAGCGTCAAGATCTTCAAGATTGGCAAGTACGGCGCCTGCGGCTCGTAATCTTTTATTATGTAAAGGAGAAGGCCCCCGCGGTAAGCGGGGGCCTTCATTTTAGGGTAGTTATAAGCCGGGTTCTGTACCCCTTGCGGGGCGATGACCATCTCTCTGGACGAATCGTTACCGACCGCCTCAAGCGACCTACCCGGATTTCCAGCAGCTGCGGGCCGCAGCCGGTCCTTGCGGACGGAATCCTGCTTGGTCTTGCACCGGATG
>CACZII010000119.1 GCA_902781185.1 Fibrobacter succinogenes | reverse complement strand
CCCCAAAAAGATCCAGCTGGCCAAACAAATCCATCTGCCCCTCGCCCATCATGAAAGAACACCCTCGTAAAGGTTCATGGACAAAAGGCCGCCAAAATAACTTTCAGGCAGGGAAAGGTCCTCGTAATGCTCCGAAATTCCGCATAGAGACTCTTCGATATGGTCGGGCATGTACACCACAAAGCTCTCGTTCTTTTCTGTCTGCAGGTACTCGGGAACGCAAAAATCAGGATGAGTCTCGCTGAAATACATACGGCAAGACACAGGACGCAACGGATAAATACCGCAATCCCCCTTAGGAGAAGAAAACGGACATGATTTCCACTGCGAAAAATAGTCATGCAAGGCCCCGTCTTCGGCCTCGTCTTCAGAACTAAGTTCAGCCAGGCGCTTTTCAAGAAGCGATTCGAACAAGGTTGCCCGTATCTGGCAATCTTCCATAATGGACATAAAGTCATCACGAGTTCTTAAGTTCGAATACAGATAAATCA
Source organism: Fibrobacter succinogenes (assembly GCA_902781185.1). Taxonomy (GTDB): domain Bacteria; phylum Fibrobacterota; class Fibrobacteria; order Fibrobacterales; family Fibrobacteraceae; genus Fibrobacter; species Fibrobacter succinogenes_G. The sequence continues at coordinate 4,908 of CACZII010000119.1, read as the reverse complement.
GCTCAAATGGCTCTACAGACATGGGGTAATGGTGGCAACAGTTTCCACAAGATGGCCCACACTGAATTCCCTTTTTATGCTGAGGCAAAACCGCCTCTAGATACAGAGAATAATCCTTATGATATTCCCTGACAAAACCAACGATAGAAGGAACCTGCTCAGCTAGGTTATCAGGGCCAATGGCATACTTTCGATTGAGGGCGCGAGCAACAGAATCAAGACGATCCCTCTCCTTGGACAGAAGTAACCCAAGCCTATTCACCGCATTGGTATAGGCCTTGGTCGGAAAGTATTCCTCGCACAAACTCATGGCCCAAATATATTTACTTTGGCGGCTATTTTCATTTACGCCCTTCAAAAACGGCTTTTTCACTAAAAAAAAGAATTTTCACCCCAAAAAAAGGGAAAAAGGACACTTTTTTGTTCTTTCTTGTAAGAAGAAAGTTATTTTTACAAAGGAACCAGAACATCCAGTACGGCCTATGAAAATAAAACTTCTTCTTTGTTTCCTTTGCTCGCTAATTCTAGGAATTATCGGCTGCAACCTGTTCAATCCGACAGAGTCTGCAAATATCGACTCTAGCGATTCTAAGGCTTTAACATACGAAGGTTACCTAAGATTCCGTGCCAACGAATACTCCGAAGCCGCCTACTTCTTCAGCAAGGCAATTGAGGCGGACTCCAGCCACTCCGAGGCATGGTACGGCCTTGCAAAAGCCAAGGTAAACCAACTGGAAATCAACACCTTTGAACTACTGAAATACATTAACGTCGATGAGAAATCAGCGTTGCCCATTGCAGGTATGGACGACGCCACTGCAGAGAAATTCCATAATTCCATCACCCTTGTTCAGGCTTTTCTGGCAGAATTCATCACCCGAGACACCACTGGCAAGCTTGATGGCGTTATCACTTACGACAACGTCTACAAAGACGCCATGTTATTGGACCTTGTACAGTTCATGCTATCCCTACGCGACTGGATTCCCTTTGTGGCAAAGTGCCAGGAAAAAGACCCTGTCACTGGACTAGCAGATTGTTCCATAGGAGACATTCTAAACGGAATCACTCCCGAAAACGCAACGGAAGTCTTAACGTATGCTCATGGATTTGCCAAGACCTGCGCTGAAAAGCCCGATGTCGGAAGCACGGCTTTGAGTACACTAATGCCGGGTCTTGCCGCCGCGCTATCTACCGAAGGAAAAAACACCATTACCTCAACCACCTGCAACATGATAGCGGAAAAGACCAAACCCTCCGAAGACCCTATCGAGAACGCACAGGGGTTAAATATGCTGTCGGCCATATCAAATACAAGCCCCATGGGTGACGAAGACGGAGATGGTTGCAACGACGAAGAAATTATGGACGACAGGGATAACGACGGGGACGGCGAAATAGACGAAGATATCCGCGACGTGACTGCAGAAACATCATTTGATCCTTACGGCATGGCCAGGGACCTAGCCTGGAGCAATACGGCAAAGATGAGAGTCCGTTCCGTGTCGCCAAACGGAAAATATTTCAGTGTCGATATCGACATGGACGGGCAAAATGCCAACGACGAAGAATGGGACTTTATTCTTGCAGACTATAACCAAAGAGAAATGTACGGCGACCATAGATTCAAGTTCGCTGCAAAGTTGACATTCAATCCCAAGGGACTACCTCTTGAAGAGTTCAAGCGGTTGAAACACGATGTGGCCGGGGATATGTACGGAACCAAGTATAACCTGGAATTCCGTAAAGAAAATATCGGCGGATGCTGGGTCCGATACTCCGAAGACGATTTCCAGAAAATGCTTGAAGAACAAAGAGCGAGGTACGGTCTATGAGACGGATTCTAGTATTCCTGACCCTGAGCCTTGTTTCTTTCGCTTTTGCACTCAAGGCTCCTACCCACCATTCCCTCCGCGCCGAGGCGATGGGTAACGCACATGTAGCGGTTGTAGATGACAAGGAAGCCATCTACTTCAACTATGCTGGTTTAACGCAAATCAACAAGCTGGGTAATTACGACAAGTTCCCCGAAACAGGCTACTACCCCAGAAACTATGGAGACATGCGCCTGAATCTTGGAGGAGCGGGCCCGTTCGAAGAGTACTTCCACACCTATAACGTGGCCAAGGATCTGCAGAAAATCTACCAAGGGGCATCCAACGAAGCGGCAGCAAACAACCTCAAGTCTTCGTCAGTATTGATGGACTCCCTAGCAGCCCACCCTGAACTGATGCACAAGGTCAACAGCTACGATCACAAGAGCCTGGCCATGAAGCTCAAGTTCGACGCAGAACTAGCTTTCCACGGCATTGGAGGCGCCATCTGGGTCGACGCCAACGTGGCTCCTTACCTGGATGCTGGTGTTGTTCTTCCCAGCATGGCTGTAGATACATTCTATGTCGATGGAGTAATTCAGGGAGGTATTTCTTACGGCTTTACCGACAACCTTTCTGTCGGTATCGGAGCAAAGGGTGTCAAGCGCCATAAGGTGGAGATGCTTACCGTAGACATCTTGAACTACGACACCATGCAAGACACTCTTGAAGACCGCTACCACGACGCCACAGACAACATTTTTGATTTCAACTCCATCTCCATGGGTATGGACCTGGGCGTCCTCTACCAGCTCACCCGCGAGGTCAGAGTAGGCACCTCCCTTAGGGACATTTACTTCAAGGAACTGGCTGGCGACAAAATCACCCCCAACTGGACGGTAGGTGCCAACTATAGCCCCAGATTCTTCAATAAGAACACAGGTTACGGTCGCAAGTTCAACATAGCCATGGACTATGCCGACATTGTAAACAGCACGAACAACTACAAGCCCCTATCCCACCTGAACTTCGGTTTTGAAGTGGAACAAAACCTGATTGCCTGGCCGGGCTACTACTACGGAGTCCGCGCCCTAGCCATTCGCCTTTCCGGCGGTTTCAAAGGTGGCTATCCTGCAGGTGGGATTGCCCTGGAAGCACTACAGTTCTTTACGTTTGAATTCGCCACATGGGCCGAAGAGCTTGGCTACTACACGGGCCAGGACGAACAACGTATCTACATGGTTCAGCTAAGCCTTGGGTTCTAACAATGAGCATAAATGAGCTGGAAACCTTGCCCATTTCGAGGGCCCAATTTCAACAGACAGACATTTTCAAAAATGTCTCCTTTGAGAGCTTGGCGGGTTACCTGCTCAGTTGCAGGAAAATCATCGCGGAACCAGGGACCTTACTCATCGACCCCAACCAGCCGGAACGAAGGCTGTTGGTACTACTTGACGGCCTACTGGAAGTCGTTTTGAACTCTCAGGGAGGGTCCTTTTCAGATTATATACAACCAGGGCATTGTGCCGGCGAGATGTCTATCTTCGAGAACGTAAAGCCCAGTGCACAGGTCTTTGCCAAGGAAAAAAGCTCTCTTCTCGTGGTGGACGCCGACATCGCTCTCGCCATGCTCAACGCCTCCCATGATTTGTGCCTGAATTTCTTACAACTTCTAAGTAACAGGCTCCGTCACAACAACAAGGTCGTCTGCGAAGAGCAATACCATATCCGTTGCATTGAAGAAAACGCCAAAGTCGATTCCCTGACAGGCCTACATAACAGGCGCTGGCTCGAAGAGACCTACACCCGCGAACTAAAGCGCAGCAACGACGGAAATTTTAACCTTTCTGCTTTCATGCTGGATATCGACCATTTCAAGCAGGTTAACGACACCTATGGGCATCTGGCCGGAGACCAAGTATTGATAGCTGTTGCACAAGAAATCACCCATTGTCTAAGGCCCAGCGACATGCCTGTACGCTATGGAGGTGAAGAGTTTACGGTATTCCTGCCCAACACTACCGTAGACAACGCCAAGGTCATTGCGGAGCGACTGCGTTCCGGCGTCGAAAAAATCCGCATTGCCCTTTCTTCTGGGGAAATGATTTCTGTTACATTAAGCGTAGGCTTTACAGAACGTCAACCCAGCGATACTGTGGAGTCGATTATCAAGCGTGCTGATGACGCTCTGTACCACGCCAAGGAATCAGGTCGCAACCGTGTGTGTCTGAACCTGGGCGAAGACGAAATGTTTTTGTTTTAAAAAAAACTCCCCTGAAGGGGAGTTTTTTCATTTTCCTTTTAAAGTTTTTAGAGCCTTTTAAGCACCGCGGCAGCGTGGTGGATAAAGCCTTCTTCGGTAGCAACGGCGGCAATCGCCTTCGCGTTCTTCTTGATGGCTTTCTCGCTGTAGCGGATGATGCTCATGCGCTTCAGGAAGTCATACACGCCGAGCGGGCTGAAGAAGCGGCCCGTACCGTTGGTAGGCAGCACGTGGTTGGGTCCTGCGAAGTAGTCACCCACCGGCTCAGAGGACCACGGGCCGATAAACACGGCGCCCGCATTCTCAATCTGTGCCGCCATGGATTCGGCTTCGCTGGTCATCACTTCCAAGTGTTCCGGGGCGATGCGGTTCGCGATTTCCACACCGTCGAACCAGTCCTTCACCACGAGGATACGCCCGAAATTGCCGAGCACCTTCTCGAGGAGTGCGCGCTTCGGGGAGTTTTCGACCTGGATATCCACGCAGGCGCTAATCATCTGAGCGGTTTCCATGTTGTCGGTAATGCAGATGGCCGCCTCGAAGCCGGAACCATGTTCCGCCTGGCTCAAGAGGTCGGCAGCCACAAAGTCCGGATCACAAGTGTTGTCGGCCATCACCAGCACTTCGCTGGGGCCTGCCACCATGTCGATATCCACGACGCCGAAGACTTCCTTCTTGGCGATGGCGGCAAACACGTTGCCCGGGCCCACAATCTTGTCGACCCGTTCCACGACGGTCTTGCCCGACCCATCCTTCGCACCGTAAGCAAGCAGGCCGATAGCCTGAGCGCCACCGATGTGGTAGACTTCGGTAATGCCGAGTTCCTGCAGC
>CACZII010000118.1 GCA_902781185.1 Fibrobacter succinogenes | reverse complement strand
TTCCATTTTGTCATTTTATGACACTCTAAAAATATATTTTTGCTCTAGCACGGTCAAAAGGCTTCATTTTCCTCAAATAAGCCATTTGACTCAAGTTTCACCACTTGCACCAGCACGAGGAAAAATGTATATTAGTCATAGTTCAATTCAACAATGGAGGTCATCATGGCACTAGCAATCGCATCGGTACCGATACTGACCGGCGAAGCGTCGGACAGGTTTGACCTCATGATGGAAGAAAGCGAAAAGCGTCGCGGTTCCATCGATTTTTCCAAGCAAATTGAACAGGCCAGGGACATCCTCTCCAAGGCCGACTTTAGAGAATTTAAGTAATGAATTTTCTCCAACAGAATTGCCGCTTTGGGTTCTACACTCAAGGCAAGGCCGCCCTATGCAAATCATTCAAGTGCGGGGACAACGACTTGGACGATTTCTTCACAAAAGACGCTTTTTTGCAGAGCGAAGAGTTGCTTTGCAAAAATTATTGTTTTTCTCTTGTCGATGACCCGGCTCAACTGGTGGCGGTTTTCACTCTTTCCAATGACAGCATCAAGAAAATTCCCGGATCTCGCAAAAGAAAGATTGAGAAAAACATCCCCCGCGAAAAAATATACAGCAGTTATCCGGCAGTCATGATAGGCAGACTCGGCATAAGCCTTGATTTTCAGAGCAAACATCTGGGGAGCGACGTCCTGAGTTTTATAAAGGCATGGTTCGTCGCCCCGCTCAACAAGACCGGTTGCCGTTTCCTGCTGGTAGATTCCTACAACAAGGAACGAAACCTAAGGTTTTATCAAAACAACGAGTTCAAATTCCTGTTCAGCACCGAAGAACAAGAACGTGAATTCCGTTGCCTCGGTCCTGACAAGCCATTGAACAGCCGTCTGATGTATTTCGATTTAATTGAACTGAAAAGAAAGCAGACTGGCAAAGCAGAATAAACATTCGCGTTAGGGAAAGCCTAGGTGGCAACACCCCTACTCGGAGTCCTTGATGCAACGGACGGAGTAGGCGTCACTCTTTTCAAGCCTTTGCTTGCCCATGTGTTTGGATTCATAAGACAAATACTCAGCATGGGTAGTGTAATGAGAGAAATCAGCACTGGTTAGGGTAGTATGGAAATAAGCGAGATGTCCGGCAGCGGAGAATAAGCCGGAGCTGGTCCTGTAACCAGCAGGAATCCCTGAAAAACCGAGGGTGTCGGTGCCGAAATATTCATTACCACAATCTTCCCATCCTATCTGCGACTTGAGAGCCTTGCCTGACGTTTCTTCGCCCGCTGCATTATACAAGATAAGGAATTCATCATCATAACCACCATCAAATCTAGGCAAGTGCCAGCCTGAAGGACAAATGCCCCGCACTTTTTTAGGCATAGTGCAGTTAACGCCAGCACCACAATTCACACCATTGCCATTATCATAGAGTGCAACGGAATCTATTGCCGCCGCCCAGGTGTAAAGGCGGCCCGCCACGTCGCAGTTCTCGGTTTTATTGTCGTAGCACCAACTGCGTTCCAACAGACTCGGTGTCTTGACGCTGTCAGCGTAGTTCAGGTTCTCCGCCATCCATATCTGGTCACCTATCTGCACCGTCCTGTAAACCTTGCCGTCGCGTTCATCGGTCATGGAGCCGTAAGTAATATTCGGATTAAAGTAGGCTTCCTTTGGCACATTCCAGTTCCAACGCATTAGAGAGACCCAACCATTTGCCGTGCAATAATACTTGTTAGTTTCGGTCACAACGCCATTTGTTCTCGTCCCCACTTCTGCGTTGGTGCACGTTTTGCCATAAGTATCCATGTCAATTTCCTTGGCCTTTTCCCACGAACCATTTTTACAGACAACATAGGACGAAGAATCCTTCTTTCCGATAAATCCTTCCCTACTCGCATTGCATTCTGGCAACGCCTTTACCGTGTCCTTCACGCAACTCTTTATTTTGTTGTCGTTCCCGCCGCCGTTCTTGCAGGTGGACTTTGCGGCGTTGAACGCCATCTCCACGCCCGCTTCGGATTCCATGTTGTACATGGAGTAGGTCTTGGTGTTAATCGTGCCGTCGGCACTCTTGATCGTGACAATCAGGTCCTTGCCGTCCACCGTGTAGGTGTATTCGGCGTCGTCGCCGAAGTCATCCTTGCGCACGAAGTGCCACGTGCTGACATCGGTCTTGACCATGGCGTCGCATGCGCCCACTTCGGTGCAGGTCTCGTTCACGGTGATTTCGGGTTCAAGGATTTCGGTCGGCCGCGAACTGCTGGACTTCGCAGAACTGCTTGATGTCGTAGCGTCGCTCGACGAGCCGTCCTTGTCGGCAGCCCTGGAGTCGCTGGAGTTGTCGGTATTCTCGCTGGACGAAGAACTCGGCTTTGTCTGGTCGTAGGACCTGAACCACTTCTCGCCGTCGCATTCGTAGTTCTCTTCGAGTTCGGTCACGTAGACCTTCTCGCCGATGACATCCATGCCGCACTCATAGGTTTCAAGCTCCGCCATATCGCCCACTTCGGCAGGAAGCCCCGTCCCCTTCGGCGAAGACGACCCGTCGTCACCGCAGGCTGTAAACGCAACACCGAGCACCCCCGCAAGGGCGCAGACCGTGAACTTTTTCGCGAATGTATTTTTCATAGGGAAACCTCTTGAAAATCTTTACCCCCTAAAAAATAACAAGGCGGCATGCAAAATTCCACCCATAAACGCACCGAAAAAAATCATTTTTCGTCGTATTTTTACCGAAAATTTTCTATATGACTCACTGTGAGACATATAGGAAAAATTTCTGTGTCCGCACGACGAAATCTTCATTTTTACCGTTTTTTTCCCTTTCAAAAAATTTGAAAAAGTCTGCCCAATTAGGTAAATTTGAAGAAGCCCTATGAAACCAATATCCGACTACAAAGATTATCGCCTTTATATCAGGGACTTCTACGAAGAGCGCAAGATGATGACCGGCCTGTCCTGGCGCGGCTTCAACAAGATGGCGGGATACGCCAACACAAGATTCCTGAAACTTGTCTGCGACGGAAAGTCAAAGTTGAGCAGTGTCGGAGCCGCCCGCGTAGCAAGTGCCATGGGTCTTTCCAAGATCCAGACGTCCTATTTTTTGGCAATGGTCACCTATGGCAACACTCCCGTAGAAAAGAAAAAGCAGGAAGCCCTTGAACTCATGGAATCCATAGCGAAGGACAACAAGGTCAGGATTGTAGAGGGCGACGCCTACGATTACTTCAAGAACTGGTGGAACCCCATCCTGAGGGAACTTGCGCCCAGGGTTGCCGTCGCTACGCCGTCAAAGTTGGCTCAATTATTCTACGAGAACGTAACTCCCGAGAACGTGAGGAACTCCCTTACCTTCATGGTGCAGGCGGGGTTCCTGAAAGAGCACAGAAACAGGTATGTGCAATCCGACAAGGCGATTCTGGGTTCTTCTGAAAAGATTCCAAAGGCAATCCGCAACATGCACAAGCAAATGGCAAGGTTCGCGGAGAAGGCCATCGAGAATTTCCCGGTACCCGACCGCAACTTTTCGGGAATGACGGTTGCCGTAAACCGGGAGGCATACGAGCGGATTGTAAAGGAACTCGACATCTGCCGCAAGAAGATTGCCGAAATTGTTTCTGCCGCAGAAGATTACGACCGGATTTACAGGGTGAACTTGCAGTTGTTCCCGCTGACGAAAGAGATTGAAAAATGAAATGGTTTCCGAAAATCCTATCCATCACGTGTCTTGCGTTCCTGTTCTACACCGCTTGCAGCGATTCAGACAAGGAAATCGCCAACGGCTATACCGAAGAGCAGAACGCCACGAACCTGGATAGCGCCGCCTACGCAAGGCTGATGACGTGGAAACCCAAGGTCGCCCTGAGGCTCGTGGAAGTCAAAGACAAGGAACGGGGCTTGTCGTGGTTCGATGTCGATTTTACCACAGCCGCCAAGCCCTACTACGAGCATGCGGGCGGGACCGTTGACGACGGTTGCACCGTGAACCTGTATGCCGAACAGAACGGCGTCCGCATGAACTTGACTCGCACCTACAAGAAGAACATCTATACGGAATTTTTGAATCGGGATTCGCTGGACGCTGTAGTGGAGGATCACCTGGACAATTCTTACGGCGACAGCGCCACAGCAAGTTGCCGGACGGATTCTACGGCCTTCGCTGACTACTGTGCCGAAAACGGCGGGGCCGTGACGGACCTTTTCAAACTGGACCGTTGCAGCGTGCTTCACTTGACATGCGTCATGAAGTTCACGCCGAAAGTTGCCGCCGATGATTACTTGCAGGCTACGGCCAAAAGAATGAAGGATATCTGCATTGCCGAGTTCTACGCCCCGGGAGAAGACGCTGAAGCCGATTCCACGCTCCTTGTGGACAAGCGGGACGGTCAAGTGTACAGGACGGTAAAAATCGGCGAACAGGTGTGGATGGCGGAGAACCTGAACTACAAGGGGGATTTCACGAGTTACTGCTACGAAAACGACGACGAGAACTGCGAAAAATACGGCAGGATGTATTCTCCCGACGACGCCAAGACGGCCTGCCCGGAGGGTTGGCGGCTGCCGTCCGCCCAGGACTTTGTAGACCTGGAGGATAACACCGGGAAGGACATGACCGCTCTCAGGGCGACCGAAGGCTGGGAAAGCGGAAACGGAAGCGATCTTTACGGATTCAGCCTTTACCCGGCAGGACGCTACAGCATTATCGGGAACACCCTGAAATTCGTGCAAATGGGAGTGGCGGCCTACCTATGGACGGACACGGAAAGCGAATTCGGAACGCTCGTTTTTGACGGACTCAATGTCGGTTACCCGGCAACGTCCATGACATCGGACAACTACCTGAACGTGCGATGCGTGAAGGAGTGACGAAGCGAGGGGAACTCCCCCTATCCAGCAAAGTACCTCAAATAACCTGGTACATGAAAATACAGCCCTCATCGTACTTGGGTTTTACATGACATCACTTTTTAAGCAGTGATTAATGACTAAAAACCGCAACGCCCCCTAAGTAATCCGTCATGTCATTTTTGTCAAGTCGTATTTGCTATTTTCTAACCATTGGCTGATCACTCGGCTTTTTTGTCGGAATTCCCGACCTTTCCCATATCCCCCGACAAGGGGCCCGCAAGGGGCATGCATTCCATAGGATAAGACTATGGGAGAAAACAATAAAAGTGGGGATTCCCGCCTTCGCGGGAATGACAAATTGGAACCGCTCGCGGAAGCAAATTCAGGCGAAATCGTACTTTACCAGCCGGAGGGCGAAGTACGGCTAGAGGTTCGTGTTGAAAAAGAGACCGTGTGGCTTACACAGGCACAGATGGCTGTGTTGTTTGAAAGAGAACGTTCTGTCATCGCTAAACATATCGGAAATGTTTTTAAGGAACAGGAACTAGATGAAAAAAGTAAT
>CACZII010000117.1 GCA_902781185.1 Fibrobacter succinogenes | reverse complement strand
GCCTTAAGTATCAGGGTTAAGGCATCAAGGCCATTTCCCACGCCAATAGCAGCCTTTGCACCGCAATAGGAGGCAAAAGCCTCTTCAAATTCTTGGCAACGAGAACCACGAATAAACCAGTTCGACTTCACAACGGCATCAATGGACTCGCCAATGGTCGGACCTAAATCTCGATTTACGTATTCCAGCGAATAAAACGGGACATTCATCATTATTTAGGAAAATAGCAAATTAGGGTTAGTTACTAGTTACTAGTTTATAGTTACTAGGTATTTTCAGTTATGAAATTCTAGTAACTAGTAACTTAGAACTAATAACTTGGGCCTTTTCTTTTCTATCTTACTCATCATGTACGAAATTTTGCCATATAGCCCCGATATGGATCTACGCTGGGATAGGTTTGTCATGGAAAACTCCATGAACGGGACTTTTCTGCAAACCCGTAAATTCCTGAGCTACCATCCTGAGGGACGATGGACAGACGCCTCCTTTATTGTGGAAAAAAGTGGGATTATTGTTGCCGCTTTTCCCGGCTGTTCTATAAACGGTAACTTTGTTTCGCACCAGGGTTCCACCTTTGGAGGACCTGTCATTTCTAGGGATTTTTATTCAGGAAACAAAATTCTCGAGATTATCAAGGCTGCAGATAACCATATTGCCCAAAACTTTAAGGGTATCGTACTCAAGCCGACCTCACCTATCTTTTCAACGGTTCCCACCGACTTAATTGACTACGCGCTAGAACACCAAGGTTACATTAGGCGCACCGAACTCAGCTGCTGGACCCCCATTGAACAGGGGTCCGACCCCCTTGAAAATTGTTCCAGAGAATGTCGACACAATTTTAGATTGGCCGAGAAACAAAACCTGACCTACGGGGAGATTCCCGATAAAGAAATGGAAAAGTTTTACGAGTTTCTCGTACTTTCAAAAGCCCGTCACAACACTAAGCCTGTCCATACCCTCGCTGAGCTCCGGGACCTTAAACAAAGGTTTCCAGAAGACATTTTGTTCCGTGGTGTATGGAAAGACAACGCTTACCTTTCGGGAATGATGATTTTCCGCTTTAGTCAGGCAAAGGCGTTTCATTTCCAGTACCTAGCACCCGATGACACAATGCGTGAAACCAATGCAACTACGGCCCTATTCGTGCTCGCCATGCGTGAGGCCGAAAAGGCCGGGTGTCAAAAATTCTCATGGGGTATTTCCACCGAAGAAGGCGGGAACTACTTAAACGAGAACCTCTACCGGTTCAAAGAATCCTTCGGGGCTCTCCCCTGCCTAAATGCCAGGTATGAGAAATAGACTAAAAATGTGAAATGTGAGATGTGAGATGGGAGATTATCCACCACACATTACTCATTACACATCACACATTAAATCTTGCCAACCTCTCTTAAAAAGTCTTCGTACTCGTAGATGTAGTCCGATTCATCGTAGTGTTCTGAAGCCAGAACCATACATACCGCTCCCGATGAAAAATTCTCAATTTCACGCCAATGCATGGTCGGAATGTAGAGCCCATGGTAAGAGCGGTTCAGCGAATACTTGGTGCGTTTTTTTCCATCGTCCAAAACCACATCGAAACTACCGCTAGCGGCAATAATCAACTGCTGGAGCTTGCGGTGAGCATGTCCCCCACGAGTAGTTCCTCCAGGAACATCATACAGGTAGTACACACGCTTAATATCGAAGGGAATCAATTCTCCCCCCTCTACCACGCTCAAGTTACCCCGCTGGTCGTGGGCAATAGGGATATCCAGCAACTGAGGTTCGTTCCAGTTCATAATTTCAATATACAAAAACAGACCTTCCATAAAAAACAAATCCCCCGAAAAGGTCTAGCAATAGGTTGTTTTGCTATATTCAGGATATGGCGAAAATCTGCATTGCGCTAGCAACCTACAACGGAGAAAAGTATCTGGCAAAGATGCTAGATTCCCTTGTAGACCAAACCCGCCAGGCAGACTTGATTATCGCCGTAGATGATGGTTCCAAAGATCGAACCGTAGCCATTTTACAGGAATTCCAAGAAAAGCTGCCCCTGAAAGTAACGGTCCTTCCGCAAAACGGTGGGCACCGTGTCGCTTTTTCAAAAGCCTTAGAAATTGCCAAGTCACAATTAAGCGACAACGACCTTGTAGCCCTGGCTGACCAGGACGACATCTGGCTTCCGACCAAACTGGAAATTCTCGAAAAAGCTATTGAAAGTCCAAACAAAGACGGAAACGTCCCCGCCCTTGCATTCGGGGACGCCCAAGTAATCGACGCCGAGGGGCAAGTCATTACCAAATCATGGAGAACGCTGTCCCGAATCTTTACAGGACTACCCGCAAGAACCCACATTGCAGGGACCAACGACGTAACAGGCTGTCTCTCCCTATTCAGGGCAAGTCTATTACATAAAGTAGTGCCCATTCCACAGGGCGTAAGTGTCCACGACGCCTGGATAAGCCTCATCGCCATAAAGCATGGCGGGATTAGCCCCATCAATGAAGCTGTAGTGCAATACCGGCTCCATGACAAGAACTCGGTCGGACTCGGAAACAGGTTCAATTTCAATGAAACCTGCGAGAAACAAGTCGCATGGACGAGTCTCCTGATGGAGCAATCCAGAGCTATTCCCTTAACAGACGAAGAGCTTTTATTCGCCTCCCAACTAAATCGGTACTGGACCAAGAGATCCAAAAGGGCGATTCTTCTGAGAAGTCTACCCTTTCTGGTCAAGAATAGAACATACTTGTTCCCCGACCCGAAATCAAGAACTCGCAAAATCCTATTTTCACTATTGGGCTCCCCTGCGGTGCATCTCCTATTCGGAAAAGACAAATGAAAACCATAGCTTTCTATTTGCCTCAATTTCATCCTATCCCCGAAAACGACAAATGGTGGGGAAAGGGTTTTACCGAATGGCATAATGTACGCAAGGCAAAGTCTCTTTTCAAGGGCCACCGCCAGCCACAGGTACCCGGGGAACTGGGTTACTACGACCTGCGTAATGACGAGACACGCCATAAACAGGCAGAACTCGCTCAAAAATACGGAATTGACGCTTTTTGTTATTACCATTATTGGTTCAACGGGAAACAATTGCTGGAAACACCCATAACCCAAATGCTGGCCGACAGCGACTGCAATATGCCATTCTGTCTTTGCTGGGCCAACGAGAACTGGTCCAGGGCGTGGGATGGCAAGGACCGAGAGATCATGATGGAACAGACTTACAGTCTCGAAGACCACCAGGCCCATTCAGAGCACCTCTGTAAGATCTTCACAGATCGACGTTACCTCAAATCCGAAGGCAAGCCCGTTTTTATTATCTACCGCATCGGAAAGATCCCTGATGCAGAGCGGTTCATCCATATACTGAATGAGGCAGCCATAAAAGCAGGATTCAATGGTGTACGGGTTTTCGCTGTCAGATATCCCTCGTGTAATATTTCAGACGAGACCCTTGCAACCTGGGGCATTAACGATATCGTCGATTTTGAGCCCAACGCAAAGGACATTCCTAGAAACTCCATTATCGGAAAAGCCTTCCGCCTTGGGCAAAGAGCCTGGAATTCCTTTGCCAAAAAATGGAAAGGCCCCGAGTTCTACTCTATCCTAAAAATCGATTACAAGTCTGTGGTTCAAAAAGCTCTAAGACTATACGAGTCTCAAAATGACCGTCACTACCCCACGGTATTCCCAAACTGGGATAATTCTCCAAGGCGCAAGGCGGCCGTCATTATCCAGAATGATTCACCCGATGATTTTGCCCAGTGGGTCCATTCCGCGGCTGACATCCTAAGAAAACGGCCCGAAGAAGACCAATTCCTGTTCATCAACGCCTGGAACGAATGGGCCGAAGGGGCCCATCTGGAACCTGACCAGGAGATGGGCAGATCTTTCCTGGAAGCTTTCAAAAAGGGAATTGAGCCTTGAAACCGTTTGTTTCTACAATCCTCGTCAACTACAAACAGACCGAAAAGACTCTCGGTTGTCTTCGAAAGCTCGAAGGAATGTCCATCAAGCCCGATTTAGTCGTGGTTGTCGACAACCTGTCTTCTGAAGAGAGCAAGAATTCCCTGCAGTCGGAAACATTCAGCTTTCCCGTTCATTTTATCTTGAACGAAAAAAACATCGGTTTTGCCGCTGCATGTAACCAAGGCATCAATGAAGCTATTGCCCGGCAAAAAGACAGCTTTATCTGGCTTTTGAACAATGACACCCTGCCCGATTCCAAAGCACTGGAAAAATTGATTGACAAGGCCATGGAAACGGGAGCGGGCATCACGGGCTCCCTTATCCAGAAACCAAACGGTGATTTTTCAGGCGGAGTCGGTTTTATCCACCCCTTCTTCGGTTCCGTCCGTAGACCCCGGGGCCCCAAGGAAACGGGTTTCAACTACGTGGAAGGTTCATCCTTTCTAATTTCGCCCCGTTGCCTGAGCCAAGTTGGACTTTTAAGCGAGGATTTTTTCCTTTACTTCGAAGAAACCGACTACTGTGTCCGCGCCAGGAAAAAAGACTTTACTATTGCCTGGGCCACCGAAAGCATCGTTATCCATGACATCGGTTCTTCCACAGGTGGCGATCTCGGGCTCGGAAAAGTTCCCTACTTTATTGACTGCCTAGCGGTCCGGAACCGCATCCATTTCGCACGGAAAAATGGATTTCCCCTTGCCGGTGTCTTTTCGGGGCTTCTCATCAGCCTTATGTTGAGAGCAAAGAGGTTCCAGTTCGGAAGAATTTTCAAGATTCTCCAAATCACCCTTTCTACGAAGGCCCTGAAAAAATTTATTATTAAAAATGGCGGACATTATGAACTTGATGCATAGAACATTCTTCAAAATCGTTGCGATTCTGTTCGCCGTGTCCGCCTGTTCCTACGCTGCAAGCCACATCACCTTGCAGGATACCGCAAGGAACAGCGAAGTAAATATCGGCGCCCAGATTCTGGATTCCCTCGCCATTACGAATCTGAAGAACGCCCCCACCCATTACGACAATTCCATGTCCATCCGATTCTTCTTGGACGGGCATTTCACCGATAATTTTTTATTCGCAGCACGGGTCAACGTTAACACGGACTACACCAACAGGGAAATTCCCAACCATTTCTATAATCCCGAAGAAGGAATTCCCTACAACAAGCAGAGCGAAAATAGACGGACCTGGGACCTTTTTGCAGCCCATGCCAGCTACCAGCTGGAGCCGGTAAGGCTTATGGCAGGTTTCGACTACCTGAGCATGGGGCCTGCCCGCAGGAACCACGTCATTCTTCGCGGTGAACAGAATCCATACCGTCCGTGGCAAGACAGCAGCAGTCGCCTACAAAAGCCTGCTCCCACCCCTTATTTTGGCTACCAATTTGAAATCGGGCCAGTGGAATACACCCAGTACGCCGCAAAACTGTTTGAAAAGAAGGGCTACAACAAGTATGTCCATGTCCATCGCTTGGATTTGAACCTGCC
>CACZII010000116.1 GCA_902781185.1 Fibrobacter succinogenes | reverse complement strand
TTCAAGAAGGCCGTACTGGCCGACCACCTGGGAATCTTTGTGGACTCCGTGTTCAACGGCATTGCCGCAGGCAACGCCACGGGCATGACTCCCCTTGATATGGCTGTGGCAGGCGTGTTCTTTACGTTCCAGATATACTTTGACTTCTCGGGTTACTCTGATATCGCCATCGGCATCGCCAGGATTTTCGGGGTGCGGCTCATGGAGAACTTTGATGCCCCGCTGACAGCCACCAGCATCTATGACTTTTGGAAACGCTGGCACATTTCGCTTACAAGCTGGTTCCGCGAGTATGTCTACTTTAGCTTGGGCGGCTCCCGCCGCGGAAGGCCCCGTGCCATCGCCAACATCGTTATCGTGTTCTTGCTGAGCGGGCTCTGGCACGGTGCCGCCTGGACCTTTGTGGTGTGGGGTGTCTGCCACGGCATTGCCTACGTGTTGGAACGGCCCTGGCGGAAACTCCCGGTAAAACACCCGTGGCTTGGGCGTATCAAAACCTTTGCGCTGGTGGTGCTGTTTTTCAGCCTGTTCCGTTCGCCTGATTTCGGCACGTGGGTCGACTATATCCGGGCCCTATTTAGCTTTGGGCAGTTTGCGAAGGTGTCGCTGCTGGCGTTGGTGACGACCCTCCCCAAAGAGGCGGTTCTGGGCGCGCTGGCGGGGCTTGCGGTGTGGGGTGCCCGTACGGCGTTACCCCGCGTGGGCACGCTAAGTTGGGGCATTGTCTATCTGGTGGTAATTTTCCTGTTCGGAAGATTCAGTGGCCAGGGGTTCATCTATTTCCAGTTCTGATGGCGGCAGGGGTTTGACGATGAATATGCAGAAAAGACAACGGATAGCGCTCTGGACGGTTCGCCTGCTGGGAATCGCCTCTGTGCTGTTGCTGGCCCTGTTCTTTTCGGGAGCCTGCCCGCGGTGGTTCGTGGGTAGGGGAGACTTGTTCCGCCTTACGTCGGCCAAGCAATTCGAAGAGTTAGTGGCCGAGCCCTACCATGTCGATGAATCGGTGCAGACAGCCCCTCTGGATTCTGGGATCGTGTGGTGGCTGGGCGATAGCTTCAGCCGTGTACAGTTCGGCCACAAGCCCCTCCCCGAAGAGGTTTCTGATATTCTTTCTGGCGCTGGGCTTGGCAAGGTGGCCGCTGTAGACTATATAGACATCCAGGGTTCCCCCAAGAAACTCTTTGCCCTAGCGGCGGCTCGGGCTGCTGCGAAAAGGCCCTTCCCCAAGGTTATCGTGCTGGAATGTGTGGAGAGGAACTTCTTTGTGAACCTAGGGCAGCATACCATATTTGACTACGGGAATGTGGCTCCTTGGGACGAGGGCTTTGGCACATCGTCGACGGTCAAGCGCCTACGCCGGCGTGCCTTCTTGGAAGCGCCTGGCACTGTCGACTTCAAACTGCGCCGTTTCCCGCCTGTGGCAATCATTCGCAAATGGAACGACACATGGCGCTACACGCTCTATGGCGATGAACACCCCGGCGCTCCCGCTTTCAAGGGCGCACGCCCCCGCCTCGTATTCTCCGAAGACGTGGCTGGGCTTATCAGGGTATCGGAGATGGAATCCGAGTACGGGGCCGTGCTGAAAAACCTCGCGAACCTGGATTCCCTGGCCAAGACATTCGGGGCCCGGCTCCTGTTCGTGATGCCCCCCAACAGGGAGAACATGTGGACTCCTGGAGCCGTTTACCCGCAGTACGAGCGCCTGTATGCCATGCTCGATTCGGCGGGTATAGAAAACGTCAATCTGGTGTCGCCGTTCCTGGCCACCATAAATGCCGGTGAAGACGTGTACTGGAAAACGGATTCCCACTGGAACGGCCGTGCCCACAGAATCGCCAGCGACCTCGTAGCCCGCAAGCTGCAGAAAATGCTAAGGTAGGGTAGAGAGCTTCTCACCAATCGACTCCAATATGGTCATCTGCGAAATGGCAATTTGGTTTAGTTTTTGCAGCCTTTCAGGCTGTGGCAATCCCTCCTTGATCAATACGGAATTCAACGATTCCATATTTGAAAGGCAAATTAGCTGGTTTATCGTTGCGTAATCGCGGACATTTCCTTGCAAGTCGGTATGGGAATCGCGCCACTCTTTTGCGGTGAAACCAAACAGGGCGACATTCAAAACGTCGGCCTCGTTTGCATAAATCATGCTCATCTGCTGCTTCGAAAGCGTTGCGGGAATCAGATTCTGCTTGATTGCGTCCGTATGGATATGATAGTTGATTTTTGACAGTTCTCGCCGTACGGACCAACCTAATTGGGCTTGCTCTGCCTGCTTGAGCCGCTGATATTCGCGAATGAGATAGTATTTAAATGTCGGACTCAACCATGAACCAAATTCAAAGGCAATGTCTCTATGGGCGAATGTTCCTCCATATCTTCCGGCACTTGAAATAATTCCGATAGCATTCGTCCGTTCTATCCATTGCTTGGCAGAAAGAACATAGCCATTGCTGCCGGCGTTAAACCTAATGTTACTGAATTCCGTAACATTAAAATCGGGATTATTGACCTGTTCCCATACGCCCAGGAATTCAACAGCATAGCGTGTGCTAAGCCAATGTGAAATGACTAAACCTGTTGAATCCGCATTTTTGTGTTTTGCCATGTCTGTCAGGCAGATATAATCATCCTGGTTCCTTTGCATAAAGGAAATACTGTTGTTGTCTATAACAATCTTTTTCATCTTTCTCTCCTCCCACTGCGGACAAGCGTAAAACTACAGTGTTTGAAATTTTGTGTACTAGAACATTTGTGCACTACTAAATATAAATCCGCGACTGCGGTTTGTCAATAGGGAGAGACGATTTTTTTTCGGCGAGTTTTTCACATACGCCGCGCACTTATCTTAGAGCCCGTCGTTTTCTTTTGGGCGCGAACCCGCAATTTCTTTAATCACGTACTGCGGGGAGTCGTTGATGCAGATGTATATACGTCCGATGTACTCGCCGATAAGGCCCAGCATCATCAGGATGCACCCGCCAATAATCAGGATGAGCGCGATGATGGTGCTCCAGCCATCTACCGTGGTGATGCCCAGCAGCCTGCGGACAATCACGAAAATCGAGAACGCGAAGCCCAGGAACGCGAAGAAGAACCCCAGGAGCGTGCTTGCGCGCAGGGGTTTCACCGAGAACGCCGTGAAGCCGTTGAGCCACAAGCCTAGCAGCCGTGCAAACGAATACCCCGACGTTCCCTCAAGACGGGCACGGTGGTTGGTCTCCACCCAGGCAATCTTGCGGGTGACGCGCAACACCAGCCCTACCAGATACGGGTAGGGGTTGTTGTATTTGCACATCTCACGAATCACGAAGTTGCGTGCGATATAAAAGCTGCTGCCCTTCATGTCCTTGGGCGGGTCCAGCATTATTTCGCCCATCTTGCCCGCCATCCACGAACCGAAGCGGCGGAACAGGTTCTGCTTGACCTCGCGGTAGTAGGCGTACACCACGTCGTAGCCTTCTTCCAACTTGGTAATCAGGTCGTTCAGGGAATCCAGAGGGGCCTGGCCATCGTCGTCCAGCGACACCACGTATTCGCCGGAACACTTGCCGTAGCCCGCCATCAGGGCGGAATGCTGCCCGAAGTTCTTGGCCAGGTTGATGCCGATGACGTTATTCTCTTTCTGCGCGAGCCCCTCGATGACGCTCCACACGTTGTCGGGGCTGCAGTCGTTCACCAGCACGATCTCGTAGGTGTCGCCCGGTCGCTTGGCGGCCATCTCGCTCTTGATTTCTGCGACCACCGTGGTGATGGTCTTTTCGGAACGGTAGCAGGGAATTACAAAAGAAAATTTCGGCATGATATACTCCAAGGGTAAATATACATCATTTTATATACTATTTCATTTCTCATGCAGCGCTCGCGAGATTTCTTCGCGATGGTTCTCGCGAACACCACAGTCCTTCGCAATCTCGTTCCAACAAGCGACTACATTTTCAACTTGGTCTATGATTCCTGCGTACTTGCGGATTCCGACGCGTTCCGCCACCGCTTTGAAGTCATCGCGGGTAATGTTCTCTTGTTTCATGTTCACCGACATCTGGTGGCGATTTATCCAGCGGCTCCTCGGATTGTTGGCGTAGCACAGGTCATATGCGGGAGCCAATTTCCAGGTTCCGGCTTCATCCATCAAAAAAGAAATGTTCTTGGTGTGGTCATCATTGTTTTTTGTCAACACATTGAACACCATGCAACGGAATACGTCTTCGTCAGCCTTGGCGTCGAGTCCGAGTTTGCGCATTACAGCAAAGGCGTCCTCATAAGAATGACGAGTGTCTCGGTCCAAGTGTGCTAAGGCCGCAAGCGTCTGCATGTGCAGCTTGGAACCGTCTTCTGTGCGATCGAAACGCTTGGTCATAAAGTGGCAACCGCTGCTATCTTCGAGAATGCGGCTCGCGCTCATGCAGATTCCGGCTTGTAGAGCCATCTTATAGTAGGCGTATTCGACGTTGCCTATTCCGCGGGGAATTTCAGTAATGCTGTCGTGTTCGCTGTAACTTACGCCGTCGAACTTGAGCAGCCAATATCCGAATCCTTTTGGCGCCGTAACTTGGCCACTACGCACCTCATTCGTAGATTCGTTATAGGCAATTATCGCTTTTGGTTTTGCACCACCAGCAGAAGTTCCAACTCGCAAAATATCGTACAATGTCTTGTCCTGTTGGACAAGCTTTTCCCGGAATTTTTCGCGATCCCGAAAAACGCTCTCGGCCAGCATTACGAGATCATCTACAAGAATCTCCGTAGATTCGTCAAGCCCCGGCGTAGACAAACTGGGCTCGAACTCCAGCGCCCCCATAGAACGTTTGCCGACATAGCACAGGCGTTCCAGCGGAGTCACCGTCTCTAGCGGGCGGCCCATAGTCTGGAACCATTCCGAGATAATCTGGTCGCCGAACTTATCCGGAAGCGAATCCGCAATGAAGCCAGGGAGGCCGCGAAAGCAGTTGTTTCTGTTCTCGGCAAAAGAGAAAACGCCCTTCTCCACGGGCATCTTTATGGGTGATACCGGCAACGGATTGCGGACAAAGGCGGGCTCATATTCAAAATAGGCAATACCCCGCGAAGCATCCCACGATAACGCTCCGACAGGCTTACCCCACAAGCGTACATTTACGACAAGTTCGCTCATTTGGCCTTACTCCGTTTGATACGCTGAATCTTGCCGCCCTGTAACTTGCGCAACAAGAGGGGGCTTACGGGGGGCTCCGGCAGGAGTTGCTCTATATTCTCAAGCATGCCTAGTGACCGCAGCACGCTCAACAGGATTTGTACGGACACGGCGCCCCCGCGCTCCATCTTGGCAATCGTGCCCACGCCTACGCTGGCGGACTCCGCCAGTTCAGACTGCATCAGGCCCTTCCGCAGACGGTATTCCTTGAGCCTTGCGCCCATTTCCTTTAAAATGGAGGGTGTTGTCATTTCGTTCCACATAGTTAGAAATTGAGCCTTGCGCCCATTTCCTTTAAAATGGAGGGTGTTGTCATTTCGTTCCACATAGTTAGAAATATATATAATAATCATCACAAAAAGAATGATTATCACAAAAAATAGTGATAAAAACGCTTTTTATGATAGTTATGCGCTTTTTGTACGGCCATCCCGGCAGTCCCTTTTAATCTATATTACTCAACGAGATGACCGCCAACGTCATTGCGAGCCTCGTTAGAGGCGTGGCAATCCAGGGCGGTTTATTAAAGACCATGAAAAGATCATGACCGCGATCGAGTACGAGAACATCAGCAAGCAGTACCGCCTGGGGCTAGTGAGCACCGGGACGCTCAGCCACGACCTGAACAGGTTTTGACGCCTCACGCAAAACCGCATACTCATTTCAGCAGTCTATTTTCCCCGATAGACTCCAGCACAGTCATCTGCGAAATCGCAATCTGATTCAGCTTCTGCAGGCGTTCGGGTTGCGGCAGCCCCTCCTTAATCAATACGGAATTCAGTGATTCCATGTTGGAAAGGCAAATCAACTGGTTCACCGTCGCATAGTCGCGAACATTCCCTTGCAAGTCTGCATGGGCATCGCGCCACTCTTTTGCGGTAAACCCAAACAGCGCGACATTCAAAACGTCGGCCTCGTTCGCATAGACCATGCTCATCTGCTGCTTCGAAAGCGTCGCGGGAATCAGATTATGCTTGATTGCGTCCGTATGGATATGGTAGTTGATTTTTGACAGTTCGCGTCGCACGGACCAGCCCAATTGAGCCTGTTCAGCAGCCTTGAGACGCTGGAACTCCTTAACCAGGTACAATTCAAATTCAACAGAAACCCAACTTGCAAATTTGACGGCGATATCGTATTGCGCATAAGTCCCGCCATTAACGCCGTTTTTAGAAATGAGTCCAATCGCCCCCGTTTCTTCAATCCATCGCGATGGACTCATTGTGAACGAATGGCTACCGGCTTCTTTTAAAAAGGGGTCGAATTCGACCCCTTTGAAGTCAGGATTATTCAGCATTTCCCATAAACCTAGGTATTCGATTGTATTTTTGGACCTCATCCAATTTTTCACAACATCCTTAGGCTCCACTGGATTCTTTTGCCGGGCAATATCTGTAATGCAGACATAATCGATGCCATTGACAAGCATCGTTTTAATTTCGCGGTTCATGACGTTTATTCGTTTCATCTTCCACTCCTTTGCTGCGGACAGGCGTAAAACCGCAGTGTTTTGAAAATTCGAGCACTAGAACATTTGTTCACTATCAAATATAGTTCCGAGAATCGCCATTGTCAATACCCAAAGAAAAATTCCCCTCTTTTTCTAAAAAGTGACGAATCTGACTAAAATTGGACAAAAGCACTGTATTGTTATAGCGCTTGGGCTTCGTAACCCGATCCGGCATCCAGCCTAGGACTTCACCTAGCCGGAAAAGAATCGGCTTTATCGGCCCCGGATTTATCTGCACCAAATCAATATCTTCACTATAGCGCGGCCCATAATCGAAGCGCGGTCTATCATAAGTCATCCACCTCGATGTCGATGTTGCTGTTTACGTGCCAGCGGTTTGCCGGAGCGCCCGCTCTCCGGTCGTGGTCATTGCTCAACAAGATGCTGTTCCATGTACCTTGCGCCTTCAAAACTTGGAAAAGTGCATCAGCTTGGTCTTGTCGCGAGAGCACACATTCAAGCAAGTAG
>CACZII010000115.1 GCA_902781185.1 Fibrobacter succinogenes | reverse complement strand
GTCCACAAGCATTACCGCTGCAGGAACCTCAATCATGGCGCCAATCTTGATATCGCCAATCTGTACACCTTCGGCCTTCAGTTCCTCGGCACAGCGCTTGATGCAGGCCTTCGCCTTACGGAGTTCGTTCAACCCAGAAATCATGGGCAACAGGATTCGCAGATTGCCGCTCTTGTTGGCACGGAGCAAGGCACGCAGTTGCGTACAGAAAATGTCTTCACGGCTGAGGCACACGCGAATAGAACGCCAGCCCATGAAGGGGTTGGCCTCGTTCACAGCGGTAAGTCCAGCCACCAGCTTATCGCCACCGGCATCCAAGGTACGGATAGTTACCGGACAGGGCGACATGGTTTCAAGAATCTCGCTGTAAGCGGCTTCCTGTTCGCTCTCGGTAGGAGCCTCTTTCTGGAAGAACAAAAATTCAGAACGGTAAAGTCCTATACCCGTGGCCCCAAAGTCCATCACCTTTGAAGACTCCGAAGGAAGTTCGATGTTGGCGTGGAGCGTAATATACTTGCCGTCCCGGGTCATGGGTTCCAGACGGCGCATGGTGAACAGTTCCCGACGCTGACGTTCGAAAACCTCTTGCCGCTCATGGAACCTGCGGATATCCTCTTCGTCGGGATTGACGATAACCATGCCGCCGGTACCATCCACAATGATGGTATCGCCCGCATGTACCTGGGCCGCCACGTTTCGGAGGCCGGACACCGCCGGAATCTGCAAAGACCTGGCCAAGATGGCCACATGGCTCGTGCGGCCACCTGTATCCATCACCAAGGCGCTCACCTGGCCCGGCTTGATGGCGATAAGCATGCTAGGCATGATCTCGTGGGCCGCAAGGACCACGCCCTGCTCTAGCGCCACGTCCTCCAGTACCGGACCGGAATCGTCCAAGGCTGCCATCAGGCGGTTGTACAGGTCCCGCAAGTCCGCCGCCTTGTCCCGCATGGCAGGGGAATTTATCTTCTCAAACTTTTCGATGTAGCTACCCAGCACCACGTGCACCGACCAGCGGGCCGTCTTGTGCTTCTTCTTGACCATCTCCAGAACGCCGTTTACCAGTCCCGGGTCCTGCAGAATCATCAAATGGGTCGCAAAAATCAGGCTATCGTGGATTCCCGTACGAGTCTCGGAAATCTCCTTAATCTGGCCTATTTCCTTAGCCGTCTTGCTGACGGCCTTCAAGAACAACTGTTCTTCGGTGGTGACCCGACTTTCGGGGATGGTCTCCTCTACGACGGAGATTTCCCTGTTGGTGATCGGGAAGACCTTGCCTATGGCAAAGCCCGGCGACGCAGGAACGCCCACCAATACAATGCGTAATGGTTTTTTGGATGTCTTGGAGCTAGAAGACCCCTTAGCCTGCTTCTTCGTTGAAGTTGTCATGGAACAACTGCTCCAACTTCTGCACGACCAGTTCTTCGTCTTCGCCATCTACCTCAAACTTCACCTCGGAACCCAAAGGAATGGCAAGCATCATCACATTCAAAATGCTCTTGGCGTTGGCCTTGGAGCCTTCGAAAACTATGGCGACGTCACTCTTGGCCGGGCCCGTAATGTCCACAATCATCCCCGCAGGGCGAGCATGGACGCCAAGTTTGTTGGTAACCTTAAGAGTCTTTACAATCATAAATCCTCAGAAAATATCCACATTGACATCAAGCCCGTCATGCAAGATGACCCTGAACAGGCTGTCGGCGGAATGAACCGTCTTCACCAGGTCGTCGTGCAACGTGCGGTCAGAGAGCAGGGCGCCCACCGTATTTTCCTTAGACTGGACCTTGGCAATGAGTTCGTCCAGATGCTTGGTGACGCCTTCCAGTTCCGCAATCAAATTATTGGCATTCCCGATAACCACGTCGGTATTGGCGAACAGGTTGTCGATAGGCGGCTTA
Organism: Fibrobacter succinogenes; assembly: GCA_902781185.1. Lineage (GTDB taxonomy): Bacteria > Fibrobacterota > Fibrobacteria > Fibrobacterales > Fibrobacteraceae > Fibrobacter > Fibrobacter succinogenes_G. The sequence continues at coordinate 3,590 of CACZII010000115.1, read as the reverse complement.
ACTCCCTCCACCAGGTTGCCCACCTTGATAGTCACATCATTCAAACCGGCGAGGCTCTTCTTGAGCTCGGGATCCGTAGAATTCACAAGCTCCATCAGGCGGTCTTCCAATGTTTCCGCCTTCACAAGCAAGGTATTGAACCTATCCTGGAAATCCTCGCTGGCAATGGTACCCTTCAGGGCCCTCTTTACCGACTCCAGCAGAACCTTGGTACTGTCGCAAACTTCGCCCGCCAGACCGAGGGCCTCGGCAATACCAGCGTCAAACTGACCCGTAATGGTATCTCCCGGCTCGAAATACTCCTCGGAGTCCCCGAGAATCATGCCAATCTGGCGTTCACCCATAATACCGATATTCTGGACGCGAATTTCGGAATCCTTGGGAATCATCACATCGGTACGCAAACGGATAGTCACCACGACACGGTGACCCGAAAGCTCGATTTTTTCCACTTTACCCAGTTTGACACCGTTAACCTTTACCGGGTCATCCAGCACCAGAGTACTAACCTGCGTAAAACGCAAATGGAAAGTGTTAAAAGTCTCTCTCGGGTCCTTCTCATTCAAGAAGAACATGCCGAAAACCAAGATGACGATAGCCAGCAGGACGACAAGACCGACAGAGAAGTATAGTGTGGTATTCTTCTTCATTTTGGCTTTAAAATAGCATTTTTGACAGATTCCGCCTACTCAACCCGTATAATGGGGCTGTTATTTTCGATGCCATTCACGTGCCGATCCAGGAAATCATAGAGCAAAGCGTCCCTTTCCGCCTGGGGAAGCAGGAATTTTTCACGGCCTTCCCGCTGCATAAACACGTCCAGATAGGTCATGAGCACCCCTCCCGCCACGGACACGTTCATGGATTCCGTAATGCCGTACTGGGGCAGCTTGAATTCATAGTCCGCATGGGCCAGTGTGTCGGGATGGTTACCGTGGAACTCACTTCCCAGGTAAAAGGCCGTGGGCACGCTCAGGTCCAGGTCCAGGACAGAGTTGGTGGTGTTGGTGCTGGCCACCGCAATCCTGTAACCCTTGGCACGGAGCTTTTCCATGCAGAGCATGCGCTTTTTGTACAGGTAGATAGACATCCACTTGTAGGAACCCTTCAGAATGGACTTGTTCACGCTGTAGGCATTGTCTTCCTCGATAACGTGGACATCCTGCAGGCCGAACACTTCGGCGGTACGGATAACGGCCGAAATGTTGTGGGGGTCGAACAGGTCTTCCAGCACCATGCAGAAATGGCGGGTCCGGCGGTTCACCACACCAGTCAGAAGTTCCTTGCGACGGTCTGTCACCCGGGACAGCAAACTTTCCAAACTTTCCTTTTCGCTCATAATTCTTCTACTTCTACTCCTACTCTAACCTCTAGTAACCAAACTGAACACTTTATAGAAACGTATGGATCCCGTCGGGGTTTCACCCCTCCAGGATGACGTATTTCTCATTCCACACTCCACACCCCACACTCCACATCACTTCTCTTTCACCTGTAGCGGTACGGGTATTTCCTTGGCCTGCTGACGCTGCTTTTGCAACTTTTCAAAATCTCCCAACTTCCAGGGAGCCCCGTTCACCACTGTCTCGAAATCCAGAATGTACTGTACATTTTCCATGGACTTGAGGGAAGCGCTCTTGAGCATGGGCTCCTTGTTGCCGCTAAAGTACTGTCCTGAAGATTTCTTGATGTCCGAGACAATATGGTCAATCTTATCGCCTACCACGCTCTTGAACACTCGCATCTGCATGATAGAATTCAATACCGAATTTCCCGGAAAGACGATGGCCGTTAGTTTGTACCGAATCTCTTTGTCCGAAACAGGATCCATGTCCAGATAGGCCACCGCCGTTCCATGAAGCGCCCACTTGAGCACTTGGGCATGTCCGTAACCGAAAAACACGTTTCTCATGCCGAGCTTCTGGCCAGCACTATCCTGCAGGGCCCAGAAAAATTCTCCCGAAAGACTCCGGCCGTTGCTACCAGAAAAAAATCGGCGATCCCTGCTGGTATATTCCAGCTGGTAGTTCGTTCCCAGGTAGGCATTGATAAGCTCTGCCGTAAAAGGCATGTTGTCAAAGAGGTAGCTAATGACATTTTGCCCCAGAGGCAGGGTTCCCTTGTTCTCGTAGATAGCACGGTACTGACGCCCTAACCTGGAATAGATTTCTGTCGCCCCCGTAACTTTCGGGTCAGCAGGCAAGCCTCGCTTGGTGATTTCGATAAAGGGGGCGCAGAACTCGTCGTTGTACTTGACCTTGGGCCAAGGTTTCTGATCTTCTTCTGTACAGAATCCGTAATCGATATTCAGGCACTTCTTGACACCGGAGCAAAGGGAACGGAACCCCTCGTCGCCACCAGCCTTCTCAATCATGCGCTTACGGCCCATTTCCTTCATCATGGCTTCGCGCTTGGATTCGGGCGATTCCTGCGTGGCAGCTTCCGCACATACGAAAGCCGCAAGCATCAAGAAAGCAAGGAGCAGTCTTCCCACAGAAAATCCCTTCTTATTGCCTAAAATCCAGACTATCCTGGGGAATTACCGTAAAGGGTTTCAGGGCGTCGAATTTCGATACGGGACCCACGATAGAGATGGTCATCTTGTCGCGGGCAAAATACTTCGCGATCATGGCCTTCACCTGGTCGGCAGTGACAGCATTTATCTCTTTCACGTAATCCAGATAATGATCGTAAGTCTTTCCCAATAGTTCACCCTTGGCAAAAATGGAGGCCGTCGACGACGGGGAATCAAAGAGACTGGGCAGGCTTTCAATCAGAGCCTTCTTAGCCTGTTCAAGTTCTTCAACCGTAGGACCTTCCTTCGCCAACTTTTCCACTTCCTCGAAAATGAGCTTCAGGGCAAAATCCACAGACTCCACCTTGGTCTGCAAGGCGATGGTAGTCATGGCGGTATCCCGGTAGTCATTCCCGACCGTGCTATAGATACTGTAAGCAAGGCCCTCGTCGCTACGCACGCGATTCATGAGCCTGCTGGTAAAGCTGCCGCCACCCAGGATAAAGCTCGCCACCGCCGCCGGGTAATAATCCGGGTGGGGCCGCTTCACGAAGGGCTGGTTGATAGCAATATTTGCTTGCGTAATGTCCTTGTCCACCACGTAAGTTCCGGGCTTGCGCAGATAGGCAAGAGGTGCCGGTGTTACGAAGGCGGAGTCAGTGGGCTTGCCAGAAACAGCGGAAGTATCCTTCTTCCACTCGGCAAAAAAGTCCTTCAGCAGTTGCACCGAGGAATCCCTATCTACATCTCCCGAGAGGGCAAAGATAATCCGCTTGGACTGGAACACGCCCCGGGCGAGCCGCTTCAGGTCGGCCTCGGTTACCTTCTTGTATTCCTCACCCGTGGCATCCCACAGGCGGTTGTTGGGCGCATAATTCACCTTGGCCCGCAGGGCCGAAAGCACCTTGGCAGGCGTATCGTAGCGTTGCTCGTAAGAGGTGGCGGACTTGGTCTTGACAATTTCCAACTGGTCCTTGTCAAAGGCGGGTGCAAGCAGCACCTTCTTGGTCAGCTCCAGCACCGAAACAAAATCCTTGGTCAGGCAGTCTATGTCAAAAGAGGCCGTCCAGATACC
>CACZII010000114.1:1752-9663 GCA_902781185.1 Fibrobacter succinogenes | reverse complement strand
GGTGCTTACAAGTTCAAGCCGGAACAGTGCACTCGCGACCCGAAGACTGGCAAGCTCGTTCCGCCTCCTCTGGCATTCGACGTGCTCCACGCCATCGAAAAGAAGCTCCCGGGCTTCCCCATCGTTCTCCACGGTTCTTCTTCCGTGCCGCAGGACGAAGTGGACACCATCAACGCCCACGGTGGTAAGCTCCCGGATGCAGTTGGTATTCCGGAAGAACAGCTCCGCGAAGCTTCCAAGTCCGCTGTCTGCAAGATCAACATCGACTCTGACAGCCGTCTCGCCATGACTGCCGCTATCCGTAAGTATTTCGACGAACATCCGGAACACTTCGACCCGCGCCAGTACCTCAAGCCGGCTCGCGAAAACATGCAGAAGATGTACGAACACAAGATCGTCGACGTTCTTGGTTCCAACAACAAGCTGTAATTGTTGTCAAAGCAAAAATCTTTAAAAGCACCTCGGATTTTTCCGAGGTGTTTTTTTATATTTAGAGCAAATTAAAGATGGTTTTATGCTTATGTTCGGAAAGTGCAAACATTTATTTTTTATTTCAGCCATTCTATTGACGATGAGTACAATGGCCGCGGCCAATATATGTACAGAAGCTATGTTTGGAGGGACTTCATACGTCATTCAAGATAAGGCACGTATTGATTCTTCTTACTTTAACGAACACGGAAACGAATGGACTCACAAATATATTTACAATAAAAATGGTCAATTAGAACAAATGCGTTATGACTCAAAAGAAGAAGATTCAAAAGCCGAATTTCTTTACTTTTATTACGACACCACAGAAACGGCCCTTAAAAATAAAGGCACAGAATACATCATATTGAACTGCAATACACAGGACACCTTGTGCATTCGTCAAAAAATTTATTACGAAGGAACGTTCCAAGGGGAACAAATCAGCAAAAGAGCCTCAAATTACGCAAGTTCAGAAACGATAGAATCATCGACACATTGGTTCACGGAACGAATTCTAAAAAATGACACACTATTTGAAATTGAATACTTCGACTACAACACTGATTCCGTACGGAAGAATCAAAATCTAATCGTTGAAGATTCTGCAGATGATTTCAAATGTTACGAATACAGAGGTGACGACAATACAATAAGTTCTATAACGTACAAGCCCAATGAAAAAGGCTATTCTATAAGCATTGACGAGGGAACCTATAATAGGAAATTTTTCTTTATAAAGACTGAAGGAACCACCTCCATCCGCAAGACTCTCAAGCCCATCAAAATTGCCCCCAAGGCCCGCTACTTCGACCTCCTCGGCCGCTACAAGTTTACAAAATAAGCTAGATCCTTCGACTCGTTACACTCGCTCAGGATGACACTTTCTAGTTACCTTACATTCCACATCACACATCTCACATCACCATGCTTTGCCCTCACTGCCATTCCGAAATTAAAGACGACGCCACGTTCTGCCCACATTGCGGGAGCGATAAAGATACAGGTTGGTCTGAGGGGGCGGAATTTACCGACCTCGAGACTCCTGATTATGACGAGATTCTTGAGAATGAATTCGGCACAGATGAGTTCGGCAATAAAAAGAAAAAAGGCTTCGGTGGAACCGTTGGTACCATCGCAGCCATTATCGTAGCACTTGCATTTATAGCAGTATTTATCTTGCACTAGGCAAGGGTCTTTTCCAGTTCCTTGATGGTCTCCCCTGCTTCTGTGAAATCGTAATCTCCAATCTGGTTCTTCAATTTCTTGAGGAGCTCTTCTTGTGCAGAAGAGAAGCCAATATCCTTGATGGGTTCCAGATCACGTTTGCACATAGTCGCAGAACATGCATCTACGTGAATCTTGAGATTCTCCAAAACCGCTTTTAGCTTCTCATTTGCCTGGGGATCCGCCTTCTTGGAACTGCTGTCATCGGTTTCAGAATTCATGTCAGAAAGAACCTTAGACAGAGCTTCCACCAACTTCTTGAGGGCCTCCTCAAAGGCGATGAGTTCATCGAAATTCTTTTGTTTGTTCAGCAAGGACGTTTCCAAAGCAAGGCCAAGTTTCTGGACATTGCTTGCACCGATGGTCCCTGAGAGGCCCTTGATGGTATGGGCTATTCTTGCCGCATCTTCGTATTTGGAAGCCTCCATCAGTTTTCTTAATTCCTGCGTCTTGCTTCCATAATCGTTTACAAAGCCCTGAACGATTCTGAGATACAGGGTTCTGTTATTATTGGCATGGTACAAGCCTGCAGAAATGTCAAAGTCAGGAATTTTCTGGAAATGAGCGGAAAATTCCTTATCATCAGAAGAAAGCTGGACAGAATTAGAAGAAACTACCGTTGTTGTCTGGACATTAGACGATTCAGAGGCAATGGGCAAGAACTTTGCCATTTCCTCGTACAAAATGCTGGGATCTATGGGCTTCACGATATGGGCGTTCATGCCCGCCTCAAAGCATTCTTCCTTGTCTTTCTGGAATGCACGAGCGCTCATGGCAAGAATGGGAACTTTCTGGTAGTATTCTTCTTGCTTTTCACGAATTTGCTTTGTAGCCGTAAGACCATCCATGATGGGCATCTGTATATCCATCAAAACAAGATCAAAGGAATTGGGTTTCAATAGCTCTATAGCTTCCTTACCATTGTTGGCAATCATGGTAGTAAGCCCCACGCTACTCAACAGGGAAACGGCCAGTTCTTGGTTCATCTTGTTGTCTTCGACCAGCAGGACCTTAGCATCCTTGAAGTAAATCTTCCGTTTTTCCTTCTTGACGGCCTTCTGGTAAATGGGATTTTCACCCACAGCTTCTTGAAGGGCTGTCAGTAACGAACTAATCTGAATCGGCTTAGCAAGGCAACTGTTGAATCCAATCTCTTCTGCCTTGAGACGGTTGGCTTCTTCAAAATGCAAGGGATGCATCAGAATCTTTGGAATCTGCTGCATATTGGCGGGCAATCCCTTTACAAAATTGAAACCGTCGGAAATAGGCATCTGGTAATCCACGATAAAGATGTCGTAAGGGTCTTCTCCAGCCGATTCATGGGCCTGGATTAGATCAATGGCTTCATCAACGGAACAAGCTTCTTCCACAATACAGCGGAACTTTTCAAGACAGTGACGCAGCACAGAACGAAGATTGGCACAGTCGTCTACCAGGAGAATGTTCTTGTTCTGGAAAGAGTTGACCGTTTTCCATTTTGGAGCCCCAACCTTCGGCGCAATGGGAAGTGTAATGGTGAAATAGAAGCGGGATCCCTCGCCAGACGTACTTTCCACCCTGAGCTGACCGCCCATCAGTTCCACCAAGGATTTCGAAATAACAAGCCCAAGACCAGTTCCGCCGTACTTACGCGTAGTGGAACCGTCAGCTTGGGTAAATGCATTGAACAGGCGTTTCAGCTGTTCAGGAGTCATGCCAATGCCGGTATCCTTGACACTAAATGCCAGCTGCACATGGGTCTCCGTCATCTTCTCCATCTTCACCTGCAAGGTGATATCACCCTTTTCGGTAAACTTGGTAGCGTTGTTGACCAGATTGGTAAAGATTTGGGATAGGCGCAGGGGGTCACCCATCAGGGTTTCCGGAATCTCCGGATCCACGTCTACAATAAGTTCAATGGGACGGCCCGTAATACGGACCTCGGCCAAGGCAGCCACCTCGCTGATGGTATCCTGCAGCACGAACTGGATCACTTCCAGTTCCTGCTTTTTGGCCTCGATTTTCGAGAAGTCCAGAATGTTGTTGATAATGCCCAACAGGGACTTTGCGGCACTGCTGATACGGTCCACAAAGCTGTGCTGACGTTCAGACAGTTCCGTTTCTGAAATCAGGTGGGCCATACCGATAATGGCGTTCATGGGCGTTCGGATTTCGTGGCTCATGTTGGCCAAAAATTCGCTCTTGGCCTGAGTGGCCTGTTCTGCAATCTCGCGGGCCTCCACCACTTCGGAAATATCTACCATGGAAAGCATATAACCCACCACAGATTCCTGGACCTTCAAGGTAACCGCCTCGCCACGGAACCAGATTTCGCCCTTGCCGTCCTGTGAATTCAGCGAGAAGGAGTCTTTCCAGATTTCTTGCTTGGTAAACGAATTACCGATCGATTTTACGATATCTTCGGGCAATCCACACGAAATCAAATCATCAAGGGAATAACCGATGAGCTTACGCCATTCCTGGTCAAAGACATCGGCCAACTGCTTGGACATATACTTGATGTGGCGAGTCCTGTCGAAAATAATCAGCAAGGAGCGGTCCGCCGACAGCATGATAGTATCCAAGATAGTATCTTTCTGGATGCCGCTGGTTTCATCGGTAATCATGAACAAGTAGCGGATACTTCCGTCATCTTCCACCAGCAACTGGAAGAATACATTCCACCAGGATTCTTCCCCGTCTGGGCTTGTGACCTTCACAATCGTCTTTCGTTCGCTAGGATGGAGTTCTCCACCCATGGCCACCTTACGGGCAAACTTTTCGAATTCCTCGCCCGGAAAAAATTTCCAAAGGATTTCACCCTTGATGTCTTCCCCATTGTTCAAGAAATCGATAATGTTGGCACTGGCGTGAAGAATATCGAAGGAATCGTTGGTCAGAATCAAGCTAAAGTTAGGCGTTGCAAGAAGTGTATCGAATAAGGTACTGGAGCTGACACTCTCGTTCAGGTCTTTTTCGATAAGCCACTTGAAAAGGAGATGCCCAGCAACGGCGGCAATTATCATCATGAAAAGAACGGCCAAAGTCACAAGAAGCATGATGGCGTTCAGGTCTTCACGGAGCTTGGACACCACCTTGTTCTGCTGGATAACGTGTATGGCATACATGGGAGCCTTGGTCATGGGAGTCACCATAAACACATAGTTTTGGTGACGAGAATTGGCCCGTTCAAAGCGGAATACCTTTCCGTAGTTCAAAGAGTCAGTATTAAAACCTTCTAAAGCAAGGTCACGAAGTTCCTGGATTGTGTCCAGCTCAATTTTTTTGACATTGGTCTCGTAGGGGAAATAGGTATATACAGTTTCGTTGTCGTTTCCTACAAGGATGGTAACGCCGCCCTCTTCCCTTGCAATGCTGGAAATCATGGAACGAATCTTTTGCAGGTCGATATCTTCGGCCACGACTCCGCGAATCTGCTTGTCCTTGTCCCAAAGGGGGGCAGAAATGGTAATAACGCTCTTCTTAAGGGCAGGCTTAATGTATGGACCGGTCAGGGCAATTCCCTTACTGCGGGAAGCCTCAAGATACCAACCTTTGGTTCGGACTTCAGAAACCGTCTTTTCCAGCTTTTCCCCTAAGGCACTGACGTATTCTCCATTAGAAAAGCCGTAATACACGTCCGATATGTCTTCGTCTTCTTGCTGTTTTGCAAGTACTGTTCGCACTGCCGGATATTTTTCTTGAAACTGTTTTCGGTACTGCTGTAGGCGGTAGAAATCAGGGTAGACTTGATATAGAAAAAGAATATGAGGATAAGGGCCACCGTGGCAATGAGCACGGGAACCATATAGACAAGGGAAATTCGCCAGTTTAGTTGACGGCGCTTATCATTTAGCGAATTATTACTCAAATTCCTTCATCCTTGAATTTCTGGTACAGGTCCGGCAGGCTGTCGGCAATCCCGACAAAAGCCTCCACCACATCGGGGTCAAACTGTTTTCCCTTGCCCTTGAGAACTTCCGCAACCGCAACTTCGTGAGGCAGAGGTTCTTTGTAGGGGCGCTTGGAAACGAGGGCGTCATAGACATCGGCTACGGCCATAATCCTTGCACAAAGGGGAATTTCGTCGCCTTTGAGCTTGCGGGGGTAACCGTTGCCGTCGTAATACTCATGGTGACACCAGGCGATATCGGCGGCAATCAAGATCATGGTCTTGTCTTCGAGACCCTTGGCTGCATCTATAAGCACATTATAGCCCATGGTAGCGTGCTCGCGCATAATGGCACGTTCTTCTTCGTTGAGCTTGCCCGGCTTGCGGAGAATCTCGTCCTGGATGCCCACCTTGCCGATATCGTGCAGGGGGGCTGCCGTTGCGAAATAATCTACGTATTCGCTATTGGGAATGTCCTTTGCGAATTTCGGATTTTTCATCAGGATTTCGGCTAGTTTCTGCACCACGAACTGGGTCCTCTTGATGTGACCGCCGGTTTCCGGGTCGCGGTATTCGGCCAGAGCGCCGAGGCTGGTGAGCATGACCTTCAGGGTGTTTCTCAGGTCCTGGGTCTTTTCGATGACCAGCTCGTTGAGGTGGTCACGCTGGCGCTTGTATTCCAGCTGGTTCTTGATGCGGAGCAGCACCAGGTCGGGAGAGAAGGGCTTGCCGATATAATCTACGGCTCCCAAATTCAGGCCTGTCTGTTCGCTTTTGGAATCGGACTTTGCCGTTAGAAAAATGACGGGCGTACCGCCCAGGATATTCCGGGCCTTCATCTGCCGGAGAGTTTCGTACCCGTCCATCTCGGGCATCATTACATCCAAAAGAATCAGGTCGGGCTTGACCCTCTCGGTGAGCGTCAAGGCCTTGTGACCGTCAAGGGCTACAAAAACATCGTAATCGTTGGATAAAATACCTTCGAGAACTTCAATATTCGTCTTGGTATCGTCGACAACCAAAATTTTCGCGCGTACAGGCTCCATACCCCCAAATATATCTATAAATGGTTGATATAAAGCAACTTGTCTTATTCCAAATTGGACTATACAAGGGCGTCGATAGCCCGTTTCATCTTGATGAAGGCGTTAATCGGGTCCGCATAGTTCCATATTCCGCCTAGAGTTGCGACTCCTGCCGGCGCAATGTCCCGGATAGATCCCAGATTCTCGGGTTCCAGCCCTCCTGACAAGATTAGGGGGATTTTTGTCGGATTTAAGCTATTTTCGCTGGATTTTAAGCTGGACAGGTCAATGCAGGAAACCGGTTCAAAGGCAGACATAGGCTGAAAAACTGGGCCTATCAGGGCCCCGCTTACCCAGGGGGAAAGTTTTGCCATTTCTTCGGGTGTACTGCAGCGGGCCACGGTGTCAATTCGATACCAAGAGGGCGGAATCTCCCCCATAAGTCGGTTGCTATCGCAAAGGCAACCCCGGACTTCTAGCCGCTCCGCCATATCCGGCGTGCCACTAACCCAGATGCGGTCACGGAACTCCATAGGGAGCCCTAGAAGCCAGCGTTCGTATTCGCTTTCGGAGGCGTAGGGAGCGCCGTTCCTCCCCCGCTTCTGGAGGATCAAGCGGGAAAGGCCCCGGGAAAACATCTGCTCGATGTCGTCGAATTCGGCGGAAAAATCGTCGGGAGCGGTGATGAGCCACAGGTGGAGCATGGGGAGAATATAGCAATTAGGAATTAGGGCTTTAGCAGCCCAAAAGTAAACGAATATTTACACTAAAGATAGTGTTTTACACATTTTGTAGGGGTCTTAGGGGCAGAGCCCCTAGGAAAGGGGGTAGCGGATGCCGAAGGGAGATCCCCGTGATTCTATCGCTTCGCTCCAGAATGACAGCGGGGATGACATTGGGCAGGAGCGAGGGGGACAACAGTCCCAAGGCGAGAGTTCTGGCAAACGAAGTTTGGCATAACCGAGCCGGTCTGTTGGGGATTGAGCGTAGCGAAAGACCATTTTTTCCCCACCGACACAAAACTAAGGGTTTATTTTATATTTTTTTCATTGGATTTTTGCGCCACGGGTGTGCGCCACATACCCGGGGTGTATATGATCAGATTTTTTCGAAAAAACCTAAAAATTGGAGACACACATGGCAAAAAAGATGATTGCGTGTGACGGTAACGAAGCCACCGCTAGCGTAGCGTTTGCTGTTAGCGAAGTTGCGGCTATCTACCCGATTACACCGTCTAGTCCTATGGCTGAGCACGCCGACAACTGGAGTGCTGCAGGCAAGAAGAATATTTGGGGACAGGTTCCCCGCGTGTTTGAA
>CACZII010000114.1:0-1737 GCA_902781185.1 Fibrobacter succinogenes | reverse complement strand
TGACCACGACCTTCACCGCTTCCCAGGGTCTTCTCTTGATGATCCCGAACATGTACAAGATTGCGGGCGAACTGACCCCCACGGTCTTCCATGTGACTGCCCGTGCCCTTGCCATGCAGGGCCTTTCTATTTTCGGTGACCATTCCGACGTGATGGCCTGCCGCCAGACCGGCTTTGCCATGCTCGCCTCCAGCTGCGTGCAGGAATGCCAGGACCTCGCTCTCGTGGCCCACGCTTCCACTCTCGAAAGCCGCGTTCCGTTCATGCACTTCTTCGACGGTTTCCGTACCTCTCACGAAGTGATGAAGATCGAAGCTCTCGAAGACGGCGTTATCCGTAACGTCATCGACGAAAAGTACGTGAAGGCTTGCCGCGAACGCTGCCTCACTCCGGACCGCCCGACCATGCGCGGTACCGCACAGAACCCGGACGTTTACTTCCAGGGCCGCGAAACGGTGAACCCGTTCTACCTGAAGGTTCCGGAAATTGTCCAGAAGTACATGGACAAGGTTGCTAGCTACACTGGCCGTCAGTACCACATCGTGGACTACGTCGGTGCACCCGACGCCGAACGCGTGATCATTTCCATGGGTTCTTCGACCTGCACCATCGGTGACACCGTCAAGTACCTCAATTCCAAGGGCGAAAAGGTCGGTCTCGTGAACATTCGCCTGTACCGTCCGTTCCCGATGGAAGCCGTGGTTGCCGCCCTCCCGAAGACCGTCAAGAAGATTGCCGTCCTCGACCGCTGCAAGGAACCGGGTTCCGCTGGCGAACCGCTCTTCCAGGACGCCCTGACCGCAATCTCCGAAGCCGTGATGGCTGGCAAGATGGCTATGCCGAAGATGATCGGCGGCCGCTACGGTCTCTCTTCCAAGGAATTCACCCCGGCCATGGTCAAGGCCATCTACGACGAACTCGCCAAGGCCGACCCGAAGGCTCGCTTCACCGTCGGTATCAACGACGACGTTTGCCACACGAGCCTCACCATCGACCCGAACTTCAAGCTGGAAAGCGACTTCTTCCAGGCCATGTTCTTCGGTCTGGGTTCCGACGGTACCGTGGGTGCCAACAAGAACTCCATCAAGATTATCGGTAACGAAACCGACAACTACGCCCAGGGCTACTTCGTTTACGACTCCAAGAAGTCCGGCTCCATGACAACCTCTCACCTCCGCTTTGGTAAGAGCATCATCGACGCCCCGTACCTGATTGGCGAAAACGAAGCCGACTTCGTGGCATGCCACCACACTCCGCACCTGGAATCCGTGAACATGCTGAAGTATGCGAAGGATGGCGCAACCTTCCTCGTGAATACTCCGCACTCCGCCGACACCGTGTGGGATACCTTCCCGCGTCCGGTGCAGGAAGAAATCATCAAGAAGCACCTCAAGGTGTACGTGATCGACGCTTACGCCGTTGCCGCTAAGACCGGCATGGGCCGCCGCATCAACACCGTGATGCAGACCTGCTTCTTCTCTAAGCTCGGTAACGTGCTCGATGCCGAAACCGCCATCAAGTACATCAAGAAGTATGCCGAAAAGACTTACGCCAAGAAGGGTCAGGAAGTGGTCCAGAAGAACTGGGACGCTATCGACGCCTCTCTTGCTAACCTGTTCGAAGTCAAGGTTCCTGCTACTGTCACCAGCACCAAGGAATTCCGCGCTCCGATCCACGGCAACGCTCCGAAGTTCGTGAACGAAGTCACCGCAGAAATCATCAAGGGCAACGGCGAAC
>CACZII010000113.1 GCA_902781185.1 Fibrobacter succinogenes | reverse complement strand
TGACTGGCGACTTCTGGGCTCAGGACCCGGCCTGCTACCTGACGGACGAAGAAATCGGTTAAATTGCCGTTTTTTCTCATTTTTTTTGGCTTTTTCCCTCGGGATAAAGTATATTCTATGCCATGAATGGTGAAGAATTGAAAATTTCCGAAAAGATTAAGGGCTATCTCGGCTCCCATGGCTATGCTGACGATTTTTCTGTAGAATCTATTGCAGGGGCTGGTTCGGGCCGCCGCTACTACCGAATTTCTTCCGGGGAGCGTTCCTCCGTGCTGCAGGTGTCCGCCGAAGTAAACGACGATTTCAAGAAGTTCGTGGAATATTCCCAGGTGTTCAAGGCAGAAGGCCTTTCTCCCGACAAGCCTCAGTCGGGTAGCGTTCGTATTCTCTACCCAGAAGTTATCGAGGCATTGATTCACTGGCAGAACGCGTCCCAGTCCCTGTTCAGTTCCCACACGGACCTGTGGCTTCGCCGCTTTGACTTTGCCGCCCTCAAGTGGGAAACGGATTACTTCACCGACAATTACCTGAAGGCCCACTGCGGAATCGACGACATTCCCGATTACGTCCGTAATTTCTATTCCCTCCTGGCTGTTTCCGTAGATGCCCAGACCAAGGTCCTGATGCATCGGGATTTCCAGAGCCAGAACATCATGATTCGCCCCAATTCTGAAATCGTATTTGTTGATTATCAGGGAGCCCGTCGTGGTTCCATGTTCTACGATATCGCCTCCCTCCTTTGGGATCCGTACGTTTGCTTGCCTTTGGACATGGTGAAGGACTTTTTTGAATATTGGCGGTTCCAGTACAAGGGCGCAAAGATTTACACCAAGGAAGATGCCTGGGAAAGTTTTGTCCATGCAAGCCTTCAGCGCGTGATGCAAGCTTTGGGTGCCTACTGTTTCCTTTCCAAGACCAAGGGTATCCAGAAGTTCGAACAGTATATCGAGCCGGGCAAGAAACAGTTGCGGGTATTGTTTTCTGAATTCCGCCAGATTGCCAAGGCCACGGATTCCCAGGTGTTCTCCTTTATGGAGCGTGCTCTCCTTTGAGTTCCCTAATTCCTGTCTACACGCAAGTTTATAAGGAGCCGGTCGCTTTTCAGAAAGCGTTGGGTTATGCCTTTGAAGGCCTTGTCAATGCTGGCGTTTCTTTTGATGCCTTGCCCGCCTGGAAGGCAATTGAAAAGCGCGTAGGCGAGGGAATCTACATGGGTTCGGGCCTTCTTTTGCCCCATACTAGAATCCAGGGGCTGAAATCCCCTTTGATGGCCTTTGCCGTCGCTCCCGAAATTCAGGGAATAGCTGTTCCCCAGAATGAAGTAGCCCAGTTCCTATGCCTGCTCCTGTCTCCGCAGGAGTCCGCTACGGCCCATACGGTGGCCATTGCTGGTGTGGCGAAGTTGATGCTTGACCCGGAATGGAAATCGAAGGCTCTTGCCTGTGCCGATGCTGTTTCGCTAAAAGAATTGTTTTAAGAGTTGTTTTAGAACATATTTTTGTCAAGACATCTTTCAAAAAAAATATGTTGATAACTTGTGAAAACCATAGGGATGTGGTTTTGATTATCAAGGGTGTAAAAAGGGTGTTTTTCGGAGAGAAACGGACATAAACGGGATATAGCCCAAAAGTGGCTTTTTTTTATAAAAAATAGCGGTTTCTGAAAAAATTTCAGCGAAAAATCTCTTTTTCGTATGTTTTATTTAATTTTGGTGAACGATTTTGTTTGACCCTATTTTTGTGTTTGGAAAACTGTGGATAACATTGCTTATTTGTTAGATGAAACCAGCAGCCCTTGGGCCCGTGCCCTGGCCCTGGTTCGTGAAGAATGCTCGGGATTTGGCGACGCCTTTTTTGATGCGGTAGGCTTTGATGGCTTTTTTGAGGGCTACGTGTGCCTGACGGTACCCGATAGCTTCAGGGAGACTTGGCTTAATAGCCACTATGGTTCCCTGTTGCGGAAGACATTTGCCTCAGTTTATGGAAGTGACTTTGTCGATTACAAGGTCCGAGTGTTGGACAGTACACCTGTTCAGCCGGCCTTGCGTAAACCTCCCCAGGTGCCCAAGGAGGTGGAGCGCCGAATCCTTACTTCCATGGCCCAGGCATCTGTGGCCCAGGCCGATAAAAAGCTTGCCGAAAATCTTAATTTGTACGAAAAATACACTTTTGACAACTTTGTCGAGGGTGAATGTAATTTTACGGCTCTTAAGGCCTGCCGCACAATCGTGGAACATCCGGGCGATTCCGCCATGAATCTGCTCCTTGTGTATGGGGCCCCTGGACTTGGTAAGACCCACTTGCTCCAATCCATTGCGGCAAGCTTGCAGCAGAGCCGTCCTGGGCTTCGCATTGTGTATCGCCAGGCCTATGACTTCTTGCGGGATTTTACGGCCATCGGTTATGCCGCTAAGGCAAAAGACTGGAATAGGGTGAACCAGCTCAAGCAGGAGTTTTCCGACCGTTACGAACGTTGCGATGTGCTTTTGATGGATGATATCCAGCTTTTGAAAAGTGGTCTCAAGTGCCAGGCCCGCCTGTCCATGCTCATCAAGTACATGAGCCGTATGGGTCGCCAGGTAGTGCTTAGCAGCGACTGCCCACCCTCCAAGTTCAAGAAGCTATCCCAAGGGGAGCTTCCCGAAAGGAATTCTCTGTCCCATGAACTTACGGCAGACCTCTTGAATCCTCTGGAAAATTGCGTTGCCGTGGGGATTGCAGAGCCGGACTTTAATACCCGTATGGCCCTGATCCGTAAGATGTCCGAAGGCATTCCCTTTGTGGAATCTGACCGCGAAGAGATTTGCCGCTATCTGGCCATCCAGCCTCGCGCCAATGTCCGGATTATCGAGGGACTCATGAACTGGTTCCGCGCCATGCACGTACTCAACAACGTGGAACTGAATCTCTCCAATGTCAAGCGGATGCAGGCATCGTCCAAGTCCGGCGGAGCATCGATTCTTACTGTAGACAACATTATGGAATCGGTGGCTGCTGAGTTTTCTCTGGAACCAAGACTCCTTTGTTCCAAGCGCCAGGATGCCGGCGTCTCCGTTCCGCGCAAGGTGGCCATGTACCTGTGTCGTGAACTTACGACGGAATCCCTCAAGAGTATCGGTGATGCTTTCCACAGGGATTATTCCACGGTGATTTCGTCTATCAATTCCCTGGTGGACCAGCTTGCTAAGGATGAATCCCTCCGCCGGCGTGTCGAAGACGTCCGCTACATGCTGGAAAGCTGATTTTTGAAGAAAATGGGCTTTTTTACGGTTATTTTGAGGGGGATTTATCCCCCTTTTTAAAATAGTGTTTATCTTTATGCAAAAAAGAGAGGTTCTTTATGAAGAAGTCGTTTTGGTTGGCTGGCAGTTTTTCCCTAGCCCTGATGTTTGCGGCCTGCGGCGATGACAGCAGCTCCAATGGTTCTGTTGATCAGGAAACGGATGAATCCTCCTCCAGCGTAGAGGATTCTACAGACGGGTCTTCGTCTTCTGCAGAATACAAGGATCCTACATGGCCCGAAGGTGCTCGTGCGGCCACTCTGGATGACTTGAAGAAATATTATATCCTGAAAATCAAGGGTGAAACGTTCCATTTGGGTACGGGTCTCAAGGAGGGGATGTTCTCCTTGTGGTCCATCGATGAGTCCAACAACAATACGCATGTGGGTATGGCACTGGTCATGACCGATTTCAAGAATGGAATCATCAACCTCAGTTCTAAAACCGTTTTGCAGGCGCTGGCTCTGGATGAGAAACTGTCTGGCGACAAGGTGCTAAAGAATATTGCGAAGTCTGCAGATACCACACAGATATCGTTCATTGTTGAGAATGATGTACTGAAATACCGCGTTGGCAAGGATAAGTTTGTCAATGCTGAAGTGGAACAGCTGATGGCTGACGAGACCTTGGTTACCGATGCGGCTAATCTCGACAAGAAGCGCCTTGTATGTAAGGTTTCTGGCAACGATACCGTCCAGGTCTACAGCTTCTACAGGGGCAGGTACATGCTGGAACGTGTTGTTGGCAAGGATACGGTGTCCTGGAATGCAGGCTACGTAGATACTTACAGAGGGTATACCTCCTTTGTGATGAAGTTTGCGTCGAAGGTGGGCGACTGGGGCTTGACTACTTGGCGTATTACCTCAAAGATGGATGCCTTCAAGGACCTTTCGAAGGGTGAGAATGTTTCGTCTTGTACAAAGTCTGATTTCAAGTACCCCGTCGCTGAAAAGGATCCGCTGAAGGGCGAATGGACCGCAACTTCCGATGTGAGCTGGACTCTGAATTTGCCTGAATCTATGCAGTATACCCTGAAGGCTGACAATGGCAGGTCGGAACAGAAGACCGGTGCTTGGGATGTCTATGGCGATGTCCTGCTCCTGAAGGTGGAGAAAATGCTGAATTCCTCTGAGCGGAGCTGCCCCAGCGCCATCAAGGGCAATGTAACAGATGTTTCCGAGAAGGGATTTACCTACAATCATTCGGACAAGTGCTCTCCGGCTTTGCCCAAGGCATGGAAAGTTCCTGTCTACGAATAATAAAGCCTCTTAGATGATGTTCTTGAAAAACGTCCATCGGCTTGTTCTGGCGACGGTCATGCTGGCCACAGGTTCTTCTGTGGCCTGGGCTACGTCGTCGGTGCTCGGCCCTGACCGTCATAGCAACCTGAAATTGCTGGAAACGGCACCCTTGCTGTTCGAGTACCACCGCCTGACTACGGGAGACATGCCTCAGTCCTTTGCGTACCCGCGTAGAGACACGACTTTCCAGAAGAACTTTACACGGACGGAACGCAATGCGTTGCTCTATTATGATAATGCCTGTGGTGCCATGATTTCTGGACACTCCGGCGTAGACTCAGCCGGTTACCTAGATTCGTGCCGCGCCCATGTGCCTCACATAGCCCTTGCTACCAGCGTGGTGGGCGGTATCGATTATCGCGGTGGCGAGACTCTGGGCGATACTATCTGGCCCGGTGTCGATGGCGGTATCTATCTGCGCGGGTATGCGGATTCTGTGGACTTTGTCTTGGATGCTCGCATTTACGACGAATCTCACTCGGCCAAGAATCCGAAGTCCTTTGACCGGGAGTTCGTAGAGGTCCAGAAAGAGGAGAACAATTCGGGTGTGGAGTATACCAGCTACGCTCGTTACCGTACCCATTTTGGTTTCAATTACGACTGGCTTCGTATAGACCTTGGCCGCGACGTGATGCATTGGGGTCCGGGCTATTACAACAACTTGACCTTGAATCAGTTTGCACTCCCTTACAACATGCTCTCTATGGACATGCGGTTTGGTCCTTTGCGCGTAATCAGTTTTTATGCGGACCTGCGTGTTTATAACAATAGCATGAGCATGAAGAACAAGGATGATACCCGCAACCTGTTTGGCCACCGTTACGAGTTGGCGGTTGGAAATGCGACTCTTGGCATCAGCGAGTTGACGGTGCTCTATGACAACATGAAGCCTTGGCTTTTTGTGCCGACGGCACCCTTGTTCATGGAAAAGGGAAACTATTCGGAAAACAGCAACAACGGTGCACTGGCTTTTGATTTTAACTATCGCCTGTTCCAGTTCATGCGTGTCTATACGGAATTTTTCTTGGATGACATGGAAAGCCCTGTGAGCCTGGTCAAGAATGATAACATTGAGGCCAAGTGGGCTTGGATGGCGGGCTTGCAGGCAGGCCATGATTTCTATTTCAATGGTCATAAGCTTGAATTGGGAACCATTGCGGAATACGCCCGTGTGGAACCCTATGTCTACAGCCATTTCGAGGCGAACACGGCACAGATTGCCCACCTGGGTTACCCCCTCGGGAACCAGGGTGGGCCCAATAGCCGAACGGTGGACTGGAGCGTGTTCGGTCGCCTGGA
>CACZII010000112.1 GCA_902781185.1 Fibrobacter succinogenes | reverse complement strand
CACGTCGTAGAAGGCGAACACGTCGTCATCTTCGTAGATTTTCTTGGAAGGGATTTCTCCCTTGATGATTTTGCAGAATAGGCAGTTGTCACTCATAGTATACATTAATATAGTAAAGGGGAGGGCGCTCCCCTGATTGCAGCCTCGCCCTGTTGTCACCCTGGAGCGAAGCGATAGGGTCCAGGGCGAGTCTTCCATCACCCCTTCGCCTAGGGGCTCCGCCCCTAATACCCTGTAGAATAGCGCGAACGGTCGGTTCCGTGAGCAACAAGCCCCTAGTACTGACTAGGGGCGGTTGGCGACCTTTGGACACTTAGCACTTTAGTGCTTAGTGTACATGGCCACCTTTAGGTGGGAGTGAGCGCAATCCGGAGAAGTCTCGCATGAATTTAGCTCGAACGGTCAGTAGAATAGGGGTGGGATTGTTCAGTCACGTTGTTCCTTCACCTCCACCCTCTCAAAAAAAGCTTGTGAATATTTCAGGATTTGAGATGGGTGGGATTGCGGGGTCACTTTGTTTCCCCGAATCCACCCTCTCGAAAAATGGACAAATCATTCAGGAATCGAGAGGGGTGGGATCACTCAGTCATTTCATTCCTTCGTGCCCCTTCGGGTTTTGGCTTCGCCAAAATCCTTGACTGCGCAAGTTCACTTCGTTCACGCGCAGTCAATCGAACCCTCTCCGAGGGTTCGAACATCTTCCCTTGAAAAAATATAGGGACCCCAATAGGGGTCCCTATATTTTTTCAGGAGAGAGAGGGGTTCGAACCCTCGGTCCTGTGACCCTCGGTCCTGTGACAGACTCCGGTTTTCGAGACCGGCCCAATCGACCACTCTGGCATCTCTCCGAGGTTTGGGGTAATATAGAAAAATCCCGCAGCGTCTGCTACGGGATTTTCTGTTTATTCAATCTTTTTTATCGGACGGTGACCTTTTGGGTGGCGGCGACACCAGCCCCCTTGGCACGTACGATGTAGGACCCGCGGGCCATACCCGAAAGGCTGAACTGGTGAGTCCCGGCAGAGAGGGTTCCCTTGTAGAGGCTAGCCACGCGGTTTCCTTGCAGGTCGAATACGTTCTTGCAGTAATGGTGGCTGGTGGTGTATATGTATCCCAACCAGGCATGTCTTCGAAGGTGATAATCCGCTCGTCTTCCATGTTACTCTTCCAGACGCTGTTGGCAGTCTGGCCAGGCCATATTCCGCTCCAGGAACTGTACCAGGGCATCCACCAACTCCATACGGCCTGGTCCGTGTGCATGTTGTTCACATCGGGAATGGGTCCGTTTTCGGAAAGGGCCAGTATTTTAGAAGTGCCCCATTTGTCCTTGAAGGAATCAAAGGCGGAGGAGTTGCTGGAATGATCGTTGGCGTTATTGTAGATGTCCACGGAAATCACGTCGTAGTAGTCGGCACCCGGGTCCCAAGACACGTCAAGGGATGCTTCGGGGTTGAACACCCACACCAGGTTCTTAACACCCTTCACATTCACCATCTCGTCGTAGACCAGACGGTACAGGGCTGCATACTGTTCTCCGGTAGTGTTGTTGCTCCACCAGAACCAGTCTCCACCCGCTTCGTGCAGGGGCCTGAAGATGGCGGCTACGCCGTCCTTCTGGAGTTGCAAGAAATAGTCGGCAATGTAGTCGATGTCGGCAATGATTCCCTTATAGGCGTCGGATTCCTTGTTCCAGTTGGTCGTGCCAGACACAAAGGCTTCCGATACGCGGAAGGTGGTGTATTCCTTCCCGTCGCCTGCAGCCTTTTGTGTGGCGTAGAAGGCATCCACCTTGTCGGTGGGGTCTTTCCAGTGCCAACTGAATGCGGGGATTCCGCCCTGGCTCCATAGGTTCTTTGCCAGGAACAGGGCCTTTTCGTCATAACTCTTGTTCCAGGAGCCACTTGCGTTGGGACCGGTAGAGAAGAGGAAGTCGAAACCCACCAGGGCGGGATATTTTCCGCTTCGGGTATAAATGTCCGCTACGTCTTCGTGGGTTTTGAAGTCCTGGTTTAGCGTGTAGCTATCCATGTTGCCGGTCATGATACCGGAAATGGTCTTTTTCCCAAAGTTTTCCACCAGGAATCCGTAGAGCTTGACCGCCCCGGCCGTGGCATCCTTTGTGACCAGGGAACTAGAGATGTTGAAGGCCTTTGACTCGAAGGAGTTGATTTCGATGTAGTCTACCTTGATCCAGCCCCAGCTGGAGGTAATGGCCACCGTGTTTGCTCCGGCTTTCAAGGTAACGCTGGTAGAAATGTCTACATAATCGGTCCCCTCGTCCACGTGGAAGGTTCCCGCCGCGGCACCGTTGACGACAATGTTATTGTCCTTCTCCCCATAGGCACCTGCACAATGAATGACTAGGGTGTATTTGCCTGCTGCATCCACAGAGACGCTGCTGAACGTGATGGAACCTTGGTTCAAGTCCACGTAGGTCCCCTTCGCTTCGGCACCGTCTGCCAGGGTGGCTGTTTCGGCTTCGTACTTGGCGGCGCCTGCATAGGTTGCCGCCAACAGTCCAAAGGCCAATGTGATGGTCTTAAAGTTCATATCCCAATCCTCTTTTTATTGTTAATTCCCGTTTCCTACAACCTTGGCCTCTACGAGTTGGCCTTGTTCAATGGTTATCTTCTGCTGGCTGTCGAAATTGTTGATTACGGTTGTTCCGTCAACAGTCACCGCATCGTAGTAGACCGTGCCGTTGAAACCTTCGCCATACACTTCCAGGTAAACCTTGGAAAGATTCTTCATGAAACTTGTATAGTCTTCCCCTTCCAGAACTTTCTGGTCCTTGGCGGTGGTGGCAAGGTCAATTTCGCAGGGCATGGACTTGCCGGCGTCAATCCAGCAGCCGTCGGGCTGAGCCCATGCCCAGTCCGGGGCACCCGTTAGGAACGCCACCGTGAACCAGATGCCAGATAGCTTGTTGGTGTTGTTCACGTTCAGGGTGATTTTCTTGGCGGCAGACAAGTCGGGAACGGAGCCTTCCAGAATGACGATGTTTCCCTTGGCGGTGTCACCGCTGCCTGCGGAGAACTTGACCTGCAGCCATCCGTTGGTGGCGATGTCGTCGGGGAGGACTTCTTCCACCTTTCTTGCGGTATCAAGTTCGGCCAACTTGTAGCCTACTTCGCAAGCCGCTACAGGTGTGTTGGACATGGTGTAGCTTGCCCAGCCCGGCATGTCTTCAAGGCTAATTGTGCAGGGACTATCCATGTTCGCCTTCCATACGGCATCCACGGTCTGGTCCAGGAAATTGCCGTCCCATGTCTGGTACCAGGACATCCACCAGGCCCAGTACTTCTTGTTTGCTGCCATGACAGACAGGTCGGGAATGGGGCCGTTCTCGGAGATGGCGAATATCTTTCCATCGCCGTAGTTGGTCTTCAACTCGTCGTAGGCACCGAGGTACTTGGTGGAATAATCCCATGCCTCGTAAATATCGAGACTGATGATATCGTACTTGCTCTCTCCCGGATTCCAGTCGGTATCCTTGGCGTATTCTGGGTTCCACACCCAAACGAGGTTTTTGACTCCCTTGACGCCCACCATCTCGTCGTAGACTAGGTTGTAGAGGGCCTGGAATGCGGCACCACCCTTGGTGCCCCACCAGAACCACTTGCCGCTAGCTTCGTGTAGAGGGCGGAAAATGGCGGCAACTCCGGCTTCTTGCAGCTTGAGGAACATGTCGGCAATTTCGTCGATATCGCTGACAAGTTGCTTATAGGTCTCGGACTCGGTATTCCAGGTGCAGTTGGCGGTGCATGCCGGGTCGGTAAAGCCTTGCGTAAAGTCAAAGTCAGTGAATTCGTTGGCGTTTCCCGACTTGGTATAGAAGGCGTCAATCTTGTCGCTGGGGTCTTTCCAGTGCCAGGTGAAGGCGGGTATACCACCCTGGTTCCATAAGTCCTTGGCTGCATCCAGGGCCATCTGCGTATAGCTCTTGTACCAGGAGTCGCTTGCCTTTGTGCCGGTAGCGAAGAGGAAGTCAAAGCCCACAAGTGCGGGGTACTTGCCGGTACGCTCCTTGAAAGCGGTTACGTCCGGAAGTTTCTTTACGGAGTCGGAATCTACATCTCCGGTCATGAATCCGGAAATGGTCTTTGAACCGTAGTTGGTGGCTATGAAATTGTAGAGTTTTTTAGCGCTTTCTGTAGCACCTTCAGTTACGGGTTGATAACCTAATTCTCCCGAGGCAGACGAATTGGGTTCGGGTCCCTGGCTAGACTTTGTGCTGCTGGAATCGTCGCCGCAGGCAGACAAAAATGCAACGGTGGCCAAGGCAAGGCCGAATTTCCATAGATTTTTAGTAACGTTCATTGTGTACTCCTTATCTTTCCCAAAATAAATAAAAATTGGGAAAAATCGGGAGTTTTTAAGATATATATATTCTATTTCTTTTGGAACTTGGCCCCAAATGCGAAAATTCGCGAATTTTCGGGGGGTATTTCGATCAGGCCGCGGTGGTGGTTCAGGGCGTCGGGCTCCGATGTCATGGGCTCGATGGCGATGCTTGCACGGGTGGGCGGCGTGTAGATCTGGATGGCGTTGTACTGCTCCGTACCTGCTTGCTGCCAGATGTCCAGTGTGCCGTTGGATCCTTCCAAGAAAACGTGGGCTAGGGATTGAGCCGCTTCGGCCGAGAACTCTTCACCGAGGCAGAAACAGTCGTTGATAAACTCGTCGCCGATGGTACGGCCTCCCACAAAGCGGGTGTCGTCCTGGAAATTTCCGGTGGGCAGGTCTGCCTTGTCCAAAAGGGCGAGCTTGCTTTGGGGGAGGGTCATCTTCAGGTTGTCCACCTTTTCGCCCAGGCTGTAGTAGGGGTGCCAGCCTTCGGAATAGGGCATGGTGGTGTTTCCCGTGTTATGCACAGAGGATTCTACGGAATAAGCCTCGCCCGTAAACGTTATTTTGTTTGTAACCTTGAAGGGGAAGGGAAATCCGGCGAAGGCTCCCGGCCAGTCGCAGCTGAAAATGGCGGTGCAGCTTTTGGAGTCGCTTTCAAAGCTTTCGAATTTCCATTCCTTGTTTTGCAGGAACCCATGGAGGGCATGGGGTGCCCAGCTTACGTTGTTGACTAGGGCGTAAGTGTTGCCGTTCCAGGTGAATTTGGCGTAGGCAGTGCGGCCGGGGAAGGGGGCAAGTCGGCAACCAGCGTTGGTGTCGGGGCCAAGCTTGTAGATGTCGTCGCCGACCCGGTAACCGAAGAGAAGGTCCAGAAGTTGGGTTCCACTTGTAGGAACGCGCCAGGCGTTGAGTCCGGCGCCATATCCGCTCAGGATTTCTAGTTCAGCGCCGTCATCGCGCTGCAGAACATAGCATTGAACGGTACCGAGGGGGCGAGAAATAATCGAGAATTTGCTCATAGTGGGAAATGTAAGAAATTAGAACCTAGAACCTAGAGTTTAGATGGCGGATCAAACGTCATTCCGGGCTTGATCCGGAACCGCCATGACGTCGTTCCGGTCTACTTCTTTTCTATTATTGAAACTATGGACCCAAGAACAATTGTCGCTCCCATGACCCCAGCCGGAGTCAGTGCCGTTGCCGCCATTCGTGTGAGCGGCCCCCAGGTGCGCGATGTGGTTATGGCCTTGTTTGGTGAAAAGGCTGCTGGTCATTTGGAGCCTCGCCGGGCAAGCCTCGGTACGGCACGTGACCCCAAGACGGGGGAGACTGTCGACAGCCTGCTGTACCTGTTTTTCGAGGGTCCCAATTCTTACACTGGCGAAGATACGCTGGAGCTTTACCCTCATGGGAACCCGCTTATCGTGCGGGAGCTGATTCAAGCTATCCGCAAGGTAGAGGGGGTTCGGCTTGCTGAACCTGGGGAGTTTACCCGCAGGGCCTTTTTGAACGGCAAGATGGACCTGGTACAGGCGGAATCTGTGGCCGACGTGATTCACAGCGCGAACCGCGCCGAGCTTAAGAACGCACACCGCCTGCTTTCGGGGGCCCTTTCCCAGAAGATTCAGGAATTGAATGAACAGGTGAAGGACATGTCTGCCCGCCTGGAGCTAGACGTAGACTTTGCCGAAGAAGAGGCCGACCCGGATTACGATTCCTGGCGAAAGCGAATCGTGGCCATCGGTGAAAAGATTTCAGAAATCCTCCAGAGTTTCCGTGGCAAAGAAAACCTGAGCCGCCTGCCTCTGGTGGTGCTGTACGGAGCCCCTAACGCGGGCAAGTCCAGCCTTACAAACGCCCTCTTGGGCGAAGACCGCATTCTGGTGAGCAACATCCCGGGAACCACCCGTGACTTTGTAGAGGTTAGGCTGTTCTTGCCGGGCGGAGAGATTCGTCTGGTGGATACCGCAGGCATTGCGGACCAGGCTACCGATTCTCTGGACGCCTTGAGCATGGAAAAGAGCAAGGCTATTCTGAAGGAAGCGGACTTGAAGATTCACGTGGTGGACGGGACTTCGCATGTCATTGCGAGGGAGCAGAGTGACCGAAGCAATCTCGAGCCAAACTTCACAGTCATCAGCAAGAGCGATCTGCTAGATGGCGGCTCTGGGGCCACCATGACGTTGCCGGAGAACCGTCTTCCCGTCTCTTCCAAGACCGGCGAAGGCCTTGCCGAACTCAAGCGACTTATAAACGACGCCGTCTTTACGGAAAGCCGCGA
>CACZII010000111.1 GCA_902781185.1 Fibrobacter succinogenes | reverse complement strand
TATCAGCTTATCGAAAAGCCTGTAGTCAAGAAACAGTCCTTTTACGAGGGCATGCTCGAAGAAAACAGCACTCTGAACGGTATCCTCTTCAAGGTGGGAATCCCTGGCCGCATGGTGGGAATCGTGAGTGGCGTGCTGCAGTGCAAGGTGGCTTTCCCCCTGGCACGCCCCGGTGACAAGTTCCGCGTACTTCTGGAAGATTCTTACTACCAGGATTCCATCTGGGTGAGCGGCAAGGTAATTTACGCTGAATTTGACGGAAGAAACGTAGGCCATCACGAGGCCTTCCGCTACGAGGATGAAGACCCCAAGAGTTCCTATAACGCCCACTATACCGAAGCGGGAGACGCCCTGGTCTTTGATGGGCTCCGCTACCCGCTGGAACACCTGCGCATTACCAGTTCTTTCGGTTCCCGTATCCACCCGATTACGGGCCAGCGCAAGGTTCACTATGGTGTGGACTATGGTGCCCCCACAGGGACAGTGGTCCATGCCGTGGCCGAGGGTAACGTGACCGTTTCGGGCTACGACGATTTAAGTGGAAACAAGATTGCCATCAAGCACAGGGATAATTCCGTAAGCTGGTATATGCATCTCCAGTCTCGGGGGGTCGCCGTCGGGGCCAAGGTCTCGCCGGGTCAGGCCATTGGGCGCGTGGGCTCCACGGGCCGCAGCACAGGCCCCCACCTGCACTTTGGATTCAAGGATGCAAACGGGGCCTGGATAAATCCGCTTTCCAAGACCATGATTGCAACGCCCAAGCTAGAGGGTGCCCGCCTGGCCCGCTTGAAGAAGCAGGTGGCGGAAATCCGCAAGCAGATAGAACTTACGCAGGCGGCCCCGGCGGTCCGTGCCAACGACACCACCGACGTGATGGTCCACATGCGGGTGGTTAATTAGCCTACTTCAGCTGTAGATTCTTTATGATTTTGTAAGCCCCGCTCTTCGGAGCGCGGATTCCCTGACCGGCTTTCTTGGCGAAGGTATTGGTGAAGTGGTCAAGATTCTGCGTACCGTAGCCATGGGTTCTCTTGGCCTTGCCTTCCTTGGCAAGGGCTACGGCTTTGTTCAGGGCTTCTAGAGAATCGGCAATCTCGTAATCGGGAATGAATCCCAGGTCGTGGTAGCTGTTGCCGTCCAGGTCGTAAATCTTCATTGCCGTAACGACGCTATACCCATGTGCTGGCGTGCTTAAGTAGTATTGGCCGATTCCCTTGCCGAGAGACAGTTCGCCCACAATCGGGGTCTTTAGGGCGGTGGTCATGGCAAGCATCATCATCTCAGAGCAGCTGGCAGAAAAAGAGTCTGCCATCAGCACGTAATAGCGCCCCTTCCCGATGCCATCCTTTTCGGCAATGAATTCATCGTAATATATCTGTTGCTGGGTGGAGTCTTCGGAAAAGTCCGTGCTCTTCATGTTGAACATCTTGTCGCCCTTGGTAAGGGTGGCCCTGGATGTTTCAACGCATTGGGAAATGTCGCCTCCAAGATTGCCTCGGAGGTCGATGACCACGGGGCCCTTTGTTGCCTTGAGAAAGTTCTCGAATTCCAGTGCTGTCCCGTGAAAATCGTCTGTGACATCGCTACAGGCCATGGCCGTTTGTTCTGCAAATTCCGTAATTTTGATAACGGGGACGGAATCTTTGTATGAAAGGAATACCGTAGGGGCGAGGTAGCAGAATAGCGTTGCGGTTACATCTACGGTGGAGTCGCCACGGGCGACCTTCAGGGGTATTTCGTCTCCTGCATTGCCCGAGGTCATCTTTACGAAGGCGCTTTCGTCCCTTGGATTGGTTGATCCAACAAGGAGGATTGTATCACCTGCCAGGAGTCCAGCCTGGTCTGCGGGGGCTCCCTTGTATACCTGCGTTACAAGCCACCTTGTTTCGGTTAAGCTATCAGGGGCTAGCATTTCTACTTGGATTCCCAGGTCAAGACTCTGTTCCGAGGTGTTGGAAAATCCAAACATCTCAGCGTAATAGGGGCCGACATAATAGGTGTAGTTGTCGCCCATCTGGTCGTACATGTAGTAGATGTCCGGATACTCGAATCTGTTTGGGGAATATCCAGCCTCTTCTCCCTTGCCCTGGTAGAACTCATAGTCCATTAGTGCCTTTTCGGCATCCAGGTAGAAAAAGTAGAGCGCTCCGTAGGCGAAGTCCATCTCTTGATCAGCCAGGGTCGGCTGGTATTCTGTTTTTTCCTCTTCTGGCATGGTAATCTCTTTGTCGGCATTCTTGACCGTGCAACCTGCGAAGATGGCCAGTGTGGTTGATATGATGAACGAGAATGTACGGAAATAAGTGTGTTTCATGGAATAAGGCCTTCTTATGGAGAATAGGGGTAATCTACAAAATTCATCACGGTATCGACAGCTCCGCCTAGACCCGTGCGCGGAACAATGTCATAGAACTTGATGGACGCTTTCGCTTCGGTTTTAGCGGAAGGCTCCCATCCGTATAGGCTTTTCAGGGCGGCGATGGCGCAATCCCTTGATGCTCCGTCTTCGCAGGGGATGTCGGGGTTGATTCCCTTCTTGTTGTAGGAATTCCCCTTGGGGGTCCAGAACTCTAGGCTGGTAATGACCGCTAGCCCGCCCTCGGGTGTTTTCCATTGGCTCTGCCCGATGCCCTTGCCAAAGGTTGGGGTTCCTACAAGGGGGACCTTTCCCTGTTCCTGGACGGCGGCGATGAAAACTTCTGCACAGGAGGCGGATGCACGGTTGGCCAGCATC
Organism: Fibrobacter succinogenes; assembly: GCA_902781185.1. Classification (GTDB taxonomy): domain Bacteria; phylum Fibrobacterota; class Fibrobacteria; order Fibrobacterales; family Fibrobacteraceae; genus Fibrobacter; species Fibrobacter succinogenes_G. Next base: position 2,854 of record CACZII010000111.1, on the reverse strand, counting down.
AGGAATTTCCCGTTTTCTCCGGGGTCTCCTGGCTTGGCATTGTAATCGTTTCTTTGGGTGATTCTGCTGCCGTCGGGTGCGAACGTGACGGAATTGCGCCTGGACATGAGTCCCTCTTTCACGAAAAGGTCCGCTGCGGGTAGGCATTGACCGATGAGTCCGCCAGGGTTGTTTCGCAGGTCTATGACTCTTGGGTCGGAAACACCGGTTGTGGAGTCCAGGTAGGTCCGGAGCTCTCCTGCGGTACCGTCTTTCCGGTCTGCCGTAGAGGCCCTGAATTCGGTAATGGTTATAAAGATGACTCCCGAAATGGTGTCCAGAAAGACCGTTGGCGCAAAGACCGTTTCCTTGACCAGGTCGTAATGGTATAGGCTGTCGTTGTCGAAAACAACAAGGGAAATTTCGGCGCTGTGGCCTACGATGGAATCGTAGACGGCCTTGGCGTTCAATCCGACAAGGTCTATGCCGTTGGCCGAAATAAGCCTGCCGTAGCGGGGAATCCTTGCCCTGCCTGCGGGGCTGTCGTCGTAGACCCTAGAAACCAGGATGGGGTAGGAGTTGGGGTTGTTTTCGTCGTAGAGGACTAGGTATTCCATGCCCAGGTCCCCTTCTACGATGCTGGTGTTCATCTGGTTTTCTGCAGCCTCGCTTTTGGAGGGCGGGTAGTATCGCGTATACTTGTCACTCAATGAATTGTAAAGCAAGGGTACGCTGTCCCCTTCGGGGGGCAGGTTTTTCAGCTCATCTTCGTAGAGGTAGGTTTGGTTTAAAAGCCAGTAGTTGAACTCGTAGGCGGTCGGTTTCGGAGTGCTTTCCACCGGTTCCATGAAGTCACCACAGGCTGCTAGCAAGAAGAAAGAGAGAAAGACTATGTGGAGTGTGGAATGTGGAATTACAGATTTCTCACTTGCCATTTCACACCTCACACTTCACACCTCTAATTTCACACCTCACACCGCACATTTTACATTGCGCCTCGGCGCACTACTGGTCTATCTTCAGCCCCTTCTTGTCGAGCAGGACTCGGGGCAGACCATCTTCCATGGGATTCTCGTTGATGGAAATTGTTTCCAAGGAGGCGCAGTCGGCCAGGGTTTCGGGAAGGGTTTCCAGCTGGTTCGCATCCAGAACCAATTCGCGGAGTTTTGAAAGCTTGCCGAATTCCTGAGGAATGGCGCTTAGCTGGTTCCCCGAAATCATCAAAATTTCCAGACTTGAAAGGTTTCCGAGGGTGGCGGGAATCTCGGTCAGGTCGTTATTGTCCAGATAGAGTTTTACCAGGCTCTTCAGCTTGCCGATGGTATCCGGGATGGAGGATAGCATGTTGTCGTGGAGGGAGAGCTTGAACACCTTGCCCCAGTTGCCGATTTCCGCGGGCAGTTCCAGGAGCTGGTTTTTGGCAATGTTCACTGTATGCAGGTGGACCAGGTTCCCCACGGTGGCGGGGAGTTCCGACAGACTGTTGTATCCCAGGTAGAGGTTCTCGAGCTTGGTAAGCTTGCCGATGGTGTCCGGGAGCTCCATCAGGTCGTTCTCGCTGACGGATAGGCTCTTCAGGTTCTTGAGCATCCCGATGTCGTCGGGCAGTTCCACCAGCTTGTTTCTGTCCAGGTTCAGTTCTTCCAGGGACTGGATTTCAAAAAGTTCGGGGGGTAACAGGCGAAGTCCCTGCTGGGATAGGTCCAGGGTTTTGGCGTTTTCGGCCTTGGCTTTATTAATAATATCGAGCAGGTTCATAAGACTCTCCTATGTGGACATTGTAAATCATAGCTTTTTTGCGAAAAAAAAGGGCATGGAACGGCAAAATATAGATAAAAACACAAATTTTTGCTCATTTGTACACTAAAAAGCATTTGAATTGGAATTTTTTTTTAAGATTTACTATTTTTTATGTCCAAAGTAGGGCTTTTGAAACTATTTTTAATGGCAAAATATGGCAGAAGCCTAAATTGAGGAAAAAATGGAACTGACAAAATCCCAGGAACGACGCCTAGCATTTGTGGCTAGCCTCTTGAGTTTGAACCCCAATGACCCTAATGACCGTATCAAGGCCCTGCGGCACTTGAATCTGGACGAGGACGGATGCTTTCATGGCTTCCAGTACTCCCAGGGTTTCATGGAATTCTTCATATTCCTGGACGAGGACACTCCCCTCGAGAAGGTGGTCTCTCACCTGAATGCCGATCTGAAACAGCTCCAGATTGCCGTTTTCCGCACTAGCGACCCCACCAATCCCTTCTTCATGTCTCTCCGTGAAGAAGCTGATCCCTGGGCCGTCAACAAGATTAGCGATGACGACGAGGAAGAGGACGACGACGCACCTGCCAGCCGCCCCTACATGGAAACCCTCGAAATCACGGTGCTCCGCACCCGTGCTACCCGCGATATTACCGATAGCGAACTGGAACGCACCCTCAAGGACATGCGTCGTAAGCTCACCATCTGGAAAAACGAAGTCAAGGCCAAGCTGGACATTATTGCCGAGCACGACGACCTGACCCGTGATTTCCGCAGTGCCGATGACAAACTTGAAATTGTGATGGATTCCGATCCCTTGCACCTCACAAGCGATCATGGCGAACTTTTCCTCGGTTTCTGCCCGATTCGCACCATTTTTGACTACCATGTGAACCTTGGTAAGCGCCTCAAGACCAAGCACAATATGGCCATTGTTTCCAGTAACATCCGTACTTACCTGGGTAACCTGACCCACACTAACGCTGCACTTATCGATGCATTCCAGACCATGGAGCGCAACGACGACCAGAACGTGAATGTGGACGACTTCCCGTTCCTGCACAACGGTATGACCCTCACGGGTGATGACCTGCGTCTCAAGGAACGCGATGGCAAG
>CACZII010000110.1 GCA_902781185.1 Fibrobacter succinogenes | reverse complement strand
GGTTCACGGCCTAGCAAATCCTCTACCTTGATATCTCGAATCTGGCTTACAAAGCTTGTGGAGCCTGCTCCTACTGCAGATGTATCCAGCAAATTTCCGATAAAGGGCAACACCTTTACGGGGAGCCCCGTCTTTCCGCAAATATCCAGAATCGTCTGACGATCCGTGGGCGGGCAACTGGGAATAGCAAAGATAATCAGCTCAATTCGCAGTTCCTTAACCACCTTGGGAATATCAGAGGTAGTCCCAGCCACCAGCACACCACCAACAGACTTACCAATCTTATAACGATCGTCATCTATCAAGCAAACCGGATTGATGTTCTTGGCAGAACCGGTACTTTCCCCATGGCTCGCATCGGCCTGGTTGTTTCGGATTTCGTTCAGTAACAGTTGAGCGGCATTTCCCGCACCGATAATCATGGTGCGCTTGCGTTCGGCCTCCTGGTGCCCTGTAGCGACCAAGGATACGAACGTCCTGCGGAACAAGTAACGGAAGGCCGATATTCCTATTGTGGCAAATATGGCATGGAGTATGGCGAATTCCCAGAAAAGTTTTTGCTGGAACAGGTACACCAGTCCATAGGCTACAACAATACCAACAACAATACCCTTAACACAACTCAGGTAATCACGCTTGCTAAAATAACGCCACAGCTTGTTGTAGGCACCGAAAAAGAGCAAGCTTCCAAAGCAACAAATAACGCAGGTCACAAAAATCAGGAACTGGTCCGGACGCCCCACCCGTTCCGCAAACAACGGCAGCGGGTAGTTGGCCACAAGGCCGGCAATCACCACGATGAGGGCGTCCGACAGCGCAAGCACCCTCTTGCGCAGCCTGAAGCTATTCATCAAAGCCCTGAAGTGGCCGCTTTTCTCAATCTTTTCTTTAATGTTCGTCATACGCTACCACATGAATGATGTTCGGACATTAACGGATTTTTCGTCACCCAAACCAAGCTCCCCCATAAAGGCCAAATGACGGCCATGGTATCCAACTGCCGGAGTCACTGTATAGACTAAGGGGGCATCATGCACAAATCTCTTACGGATAGTCTTGTAAGGATCCTCGATATCGCTCCCTGCATCGGTCCCCTTCCAAAGCCACTTCTGGTGGACACTCAAGAATAATCCACCTAAGCTACCCATTTCCAGTTGCCCATAAACAGTCCAATCCACAGCAAGACTATTCGGACCATTAGGATTCCCCAGCGGTTCTCCTAAATGAGCCATCTGGGCATGGGCGGTATCGTAATGGCAGTAGGTAAAGGGTTCCACACGGGCAATTTCGGCAATGGTTCCCGTCTGGAGAAGGCTCCCTCCCACGTGGAAATCATGTCCCGCCTGCATACCCAACATGCCCGCCCAACGATTATTGCTGTACTTATTCTCGTACACTGCATAGGGCGACTCCATGTCATCCAGAAAGAACTCCCCATAAAGGCGCACCGCACTAAATAGGCGGTAATTCATGTCAAAGGCCAAAGCTCCGTTGTTTACACGTTCAGTGTAATTTCCCTTTTCAATAAAGAGCGGTACAATAGGAGCGAACAGCCAGGGCTTGTTCTCGTTATAGAGCACCTGGATTTCGCTCATGCCAAGAGTCAAATTGCCTACGGCAAGTTCATAACGGTGAGCATACAGGTTGCGGTCGTTCAAGTTATTGCGGCTATAGCTCCAGCTATCCACTCGCAAATCGGCATATACGCTAAACACACGCAGGGGGCCAAAGGTAAGGTCCAACGAGAGCATGTTGTAGGGCAGCGCATACTGGTTCATAGAGAGGTTATTGTAGTAGCCCGGGCCCCAGTGGAGCACATCGCGGGCCAACTGGAGCCGTGCCCAGGCATAGTTCAACGCCATATGGGCCCTGTAACGGGAATAACTCACATAATCGGCACCGGCATTGCCCTCCTTAGTCTGCACGTCAAAGACTTCGCCGTCAAAACTCTTGGGCTTTTTGGCGGAATGTTCGCCGGCGTACATACGGGCATCCAAATCAAAATCTAGGGAGTCCGCATAGCCACGCAGGTAAAGTCCCCCATCAAAAGAAGGCCATAGGGTATCGCCCAAAGATTCCCTCGCCTGGTAGTCAACGCCAAACACCGGCGAGGCCGCCAAGCCAAAACGATGATCCGTACCGAAGAATTCCCCTGTTGTGTCCGCAAAGAACACCATGGCCGAGGATTCCGTCTTGTTAAAGTCACGGATAAAATCGTAATTGCGCCTTGGATAGGTAAAGAATTGGCGAGACTCTCCCACCGTCTGCTGGTGGTACTCCATAAGCATGGGCATATAGTCCAGCTGGCGCAAATTCCGGATACGTTCGGAACCAACCACAGGGGATGCCCCCGCAGTTCCGAATATAACCAAAAGAACGCCCCAGAAGAGCAATATCCGGAGTCTCATTTGCATTTGACAGAAATATAAAAAATACTAACTCAAGACGTCATTCTGAGGGAGCGTAGCGACCGAAGAATCCAGACCCGCGGAACCTACCTTAGATAGAAGGTATCAAGACTTGGGACTGGATCCTTCCCCTGAAACAAGTTCAGGGTCAGGATGACAACTGGGGTGGGGCTAGAATTTGATGGGATACAACAAGAACCAGTGGTATTCTGGATAAACTTGCACCGCCGGAGCCGGGAGTTTGAAATAGTTCAGCCATTTAATCAGGGTACGAGCCAAGCGGCTCTGTGGCCGAAACGCCTCCAAGTCATAGTCCAAAGCTATATAAACTTCCCTATGGGGCGTCCCCTCGTAATCCTTGATAAACACACCCTCGTCGATACTTAAGCCCGCCGCAATGGCAAGCCAGCTGGGATAAAACTTCCGTGCCCCTGCGGGAAGCAGACGGTAAGGCTTAAAAGAGGCCCAGAATGTCTGATTACAGTAATCGTCGGTAAAGACGCCTGTATGACTTTGTCTGTAATACGCCTTGGTATTAATCCAGTAGCTCCACTTGAGGTCCACATACTTGAATAGCGGCACATATCGTTCCGCCATAGGCAAAAAACCACCCAGAGTTCCCGACAGCACATCAAAAACGCTGAATCCCCACTTGGGAGAATAGCCGTCCTTCACATCGATGGCAATATGGGTAAACATGGCGGAAAGACCAGCAAACAAGTAAGACTGGAATTCCGAAGCTCCGGCCCAGCGATAGCCTTCGTAAAAGCCCTCGCCCAAGGCCACGCCAGCCGCAAAATGACCAAACTTGTCCAAATTCAGAGCGTAGTCAAAATCATTCTCGAAATGGAAATGGTTGCCCTGTTCGTCCCACCAGCCCTTATCAAACACTAACCAATAAGCCGCACCGTAGGCAATAAGCGTTAGGGAAGCCACCGCCGCTACCTTAGCATAGGACACTTCGCCAGCCAAGTCCGTGGAGTCTTCGCTACGGTAGTCCCAGGTGGAATCACGCCAGGTGGGCGGATCGTAGGGAGCCGCGTGGGCCACAAGTGCGGCCACCAAACACAAAACGGCTATTTTCACACAAGAAAATTTCACGGGGATAAAAATAAAAAAATGTGGAGTGTGAAATGTGGAGTGTGTAATTTCACACCTCACATCTCACACCCCACACTTGTACTCTCGCTTCGCTCAAGTACCAAATGCTCGGCTCGGCCATGTCCAAGCAAGCTTGGCCGCGGCGCTCGCCTTATGCATTTGTCACAGCGAACTAGTCGCGAGCAAGCAAAAGCACGCTGTTCTGGCCGCCAAAGCCGAAGCCGTCGGACAGTGCGTACTTGAAGTCGTGACTGGTGTTCTTGTTGGCGCACACATCCAGGTGGATGCGTTCGTCCTGGTTGAACACGTTCCTCGTGGCATGAACCATCTGGTTCTGCAGGGACTTCACGGTAATAATAGCCTCGAGAGCGCCGGCGGCACCCAGGGCATGCCCGATCATGCACTTGGAGGAGTTCACCTTCAGGCTGTCGCGGGCGCCGAACACCTTTTCCAGGGCGGAACATTCGGCCACGTCGCCAAGAGGGGTCGATGTACCGTGGGTATTCACGTAACCCACGTCGTTCGGGGAAATTCCTGCATCGCGGAGCGCCATCTCGATAGCGAGGCGCACACCTTCGCCATCTTCGCGAGGAGCGGACATGTGGTGGGCATCGGCACTCATGCCAACACCTGCGATACGGGCCAGAATGTTGGCGCCGCGCTTCTTCGCGTGACTTAGGCTTTCAAGCACCAGAATGCCGGAACCTTCGCCCATCACAAAGCCGTCGCGGTCCTTGTCGAAGGGGCGAGAGGCTGTGGACGGGTCGTCGTTGCGCTTGCTCAGGGCATGCATGTTGGTAAAGCCAGCCAAGGCCAGAGGGTTCACCGTCTCGTCGGTACCGCCAGCCAGCATGATATCGGCACGCCCCAGACGGATAGCGTCGTAGGCAGCGGCGATGGAGTGGTTAGAGGTTGCGCAGGCGGAAACAACCGCAAAGCAGGGGCCCATCCAACCGGTACGGTTAGAAACTTCGCCGGCGGGCATGTTCACGATGGCCATGGGGATAAAGAAGGGGGACACACGGCCAGGGCCGCGGTTGGCTAGCGTCACGGCGCTATCCGAATACATGTTCATGCCGCCCACGCCGGCACCGATAATCACGCCGGAGCGGCTGGGGTCTTCGGCCTTGGGGTCAATTCCTGCGTTGGCCAGGGCCTTGTAGGCAGAATAGACGGCATACTGGATGCACTTGGAAAAACGGGACTGGTCGCGATTGCTGAAATATTCGGAACCGTCGAATTCCTTCACGGCGGCGGCAATCTTGATGGGGCATGCGCTTACGTCAAAGCGGTCAATGGTGGCAATGCCGGACTTTCCCTGCAAAAGATTATCCCAAAGGATATCGGGGGTGTTGCCAAGGGCCGAAACGCAGCCCATACCAGTGATTACGACTTCTTCCATAATTGCTCCTATTGGTGTAACAAATTAACGCGGGCTAATATAGAAAATAAAAAACTTACATTAAATAGTTTTATTTATCATTTGACGAAGGTTGGCGACAAAAAGACACCACCGGTGAAAAACGGACAGAAAAAAGCGATGAAAAGATAACATTGGCACAGACTCATCTCTCAACTATTTGAAAAAAACTAGATTTAGCACCGTTATGGCAAAGATTAAAAGCGCACCGAACCTGGTGTGGATGGACCTGGAAATGTCGGGGCTCTTCCCCGAAAAAGACGTAATCCTCGAAGTGGCCACCATCGTGACCGACCCGAACCTGAACATTCTCGCTGAAGGCCCTGTACTTGCCATCTACCAGACCGAAAACATTTTCAACGGCATGGACGAGTGGAATTCCAAGCACCACAAGCAAAGCGGGCTTATCGACCGTTGCCGCAAATCCCGCTTTTCCATTGACGATGCCGACCAGATGACCCTGGACTTTATCAAGCCTTTCACCCAAGAAAGGCTGAACGTGCTCTGCGGAAACTCCATCACGCAAGACCGTAGATTCATGTACAAGTACATGCCCAAGGTCACCGGCTGGCTCAACTACCGAAACGTGGACGTCAGCTCCATCAAGGAACTCACCTTCCGCTGGTACCCCGACCTGCCCGAATTCAAGAAGCAGGAAAAGCACCAGGC